>CATPBC010000490.1 GCA_955652195.1 uncultured Xanthobacteraceae bacterium
AACTTATGCCGAGCTGCGCGGACGTTTAGAGCACACCGTATTCGTGCCGGTTCATAATGAAGCCGCCTCTTTCATGCTCATCGCGCAGGATTTTCTAGCGTCATCGCCGAAATACCGGACGATCCGCATCCCACGCCTGTCCCCGATCGTGCGCGGGGTTATCGATCGGCCCGGATTTTCCTTTGGTGCATACATGGCCAAACAGCCCGGCGGGCCCACCGAGGTGCACAGTTGGATCGCTGAGATTTTCGGCGAATTTCGCGAGCTCGAATTACAGCTTCTGATCGGGCAGCTCGAATCGTCGCTGCGCGGCAGCGGCAAAGATGAGGTCAGACAAATCGGATAGGTCGCCGTGCGCAATCCCGCCGGACAAATTTTTTCGCTAGTGGCCTTCGAAGCTGACCAGTGTGCGCACCGGCACGCCGAGCTTTCTGATTTTGTCGGCACCGCCGAGATCCGGCAAATCGACGATGAAGCAGGCAGCCAGGACGTCGGCGCCGAGCTGCTTTAGAAGTTTCACTGCCGCTTCGGCAGTGCCGCCCGTTGCGATGAGATCGTCGACCAGGATAACACGCTCGCCTTTGACCAGCGCGTCCTCGTGCATTTCCATTTCATCGATGCCGTATTCAAGCGAATAGCCCACGCTAACGCGCTTGAAGGGCAGTTTGCCTTTCTTACGGATCGGTACGAACCCGCATGAGACTTGGTGCGCGACGGCGCCGCCCAAAATGAAGCCGCGCGCCTCGATGCCGGCAACCTTGTCGATCTTGCCGCCGGCCCATGGCTGCACCAATTCATCTACCGCGCGGCGAAACGCCCGCGCATTGCCCAATAGTGTGGTGATGTCTCGAAACATGATCCCGGGCTTCGGATAGTCCGGGATCGTGCGAATCGCAGTCTTCAGGTCATTTTCAAGCGCGACGCTGGTCATCGCTGGTTGCCTGCCGCCGCTCAGCTCTTGTACTCGGTCGGCGCGCGCGGCTTCTCCAAATCGCGGTCGTCTAGGACGGCATACCACACTCGCTTCTTGGTGAAATAGAGAAGCCCGGTGAATACGATCAGAAACACCATCACCTGGAAGCCCAGTCGCTTGCGCGCATCGAGCGTCGGTTCGGCAGCCCACATCAAGAAGGCCGCGACGTCACGGCCGTATTGATCGACCGTCGCCGGCGTACCGTCGGTATATTCAACCTGCCCGTCGCTCAACGGCTTCGGCATGCCAATGCCATGGCCCGGAAAATATTTGTTGTATTGCCCGCCGGGCGGCAGCACGAAGCCGGCAGGAGCATCCTCGTAGCCGGTCACGATGGCGTGGATGTAATCGGGACCGTCCTCTTGATACATCGTGAAGGCGTCAAAGATGAACCGGGGAAAGCCCCACTCGTAGCTTCGCGCCTTGGCGAGATCGGACATGTCCGGCGGCAGCTTGCCGCCGAGCGCGGCGCGGGCGCTTTGCTCGTTCGGAAACGGCGGCGGAAAGTAGTCGGATATTTTGCCCGGCCGCTTGAACATCTTGCCCTGATCGTTCGGCCCGTCGGTCACCTGGAAACTTGCCGCAATTGTTGCCGCTTGGGCTTCGCTGAAATCGGGGCCGCCCGGCTCAGCGAGATTGCGGAATGAAAGGAGCTTGATGCCGTGACAGGTAGAGCAGACCTCCTGATAAACCTTAAAGCCGCGCTGCAGTTGTGCCTGATCGTAGAGACCGAATGGACCTGAGAACGACCAATGCAGGCGGGGGGGCGCATCCGCCTCCTGCGCGAAGGCGGCTGCACCGATATCGCAAAGCATGCCCGCGAGCGCCAAAGCAAGCGCGAGCCTGAGATGACGCTTCATGCCGGCGGCTCCCTTCACGCGTGCACGCCTGGCGATGGCGCCGAGGCTCCGGCCGGAACGCCGTGCCGCAAGACCGATTCAGAGATCGAATTCGGCAACGGCCTGGTTCTCTCGAACAGCCCCAACAGCGGCAGGATCACGAAGAAGAATGCGAAATAGTAGATGGTGAGAATACGCGCAGCGATCACATAGCCGCCGGTTGGCTCCTGCGAGCCAAGATAGCCGAGCCCGACAACCGCGGCGAAGAAAATGAACAAAAACTGCCGATAGAGCGGGCGGTAATTGGCCGATCGCACGCGCGACGTATCGAGCCAAGGCATGAATGCCAGCACGATAATTGAGGCGGCGAGCGCGGTTACACCGAGAAGCTTGTTCGGGATGCCGCGCAAGATTGCGTAGAACGGCAGGTAATACCATTCCGGCACAATATGCGTCGGTGTCTGGCTCGGATTGGCCGGGATGTAATTGTCGGAATGGCCGAGATAGTTCGGGATGTAAAAGACGAACCACGCGTACACGATACAGAATAAGCCAATGAAGAATGCATCCTTCACCGTGGCGTAGGGTGTAAACGCAACCACTTCTTTGTCGGCCTTCGGCTCGACGCCGGTTGGATTGTTCTGCCCGACCATGTGCAGCGCCCAGATGTGCAGCACCACGACGCCGGCGATGACGAACGGCAACAGATAGTGCAGCGAATAAAACCGATTGAGCGTCGGATTACCGACTGCGAAGCCGCCCCACAACCAGGTGACGATCGAGCTGCCGACCACGGGGATGGCGGAGAACAGATTGGTGATGACGGTCGCTGCCCAGAAGCTCATCTGACCCCACGGCAGCACATATCCCATGAAGCCGGTAATCACCATTAGCAGGAACAGGATGACACCGAGAATCCACAATACTTCGCGCGGCTCCTTGTAGGAGCCGTAATACATGCCGCGCGCCATATGAACATAGACGGCGACGAAGAAGAACGATGCCCCGTTGGCATGGAGGTAGCGTAAGAGCCAGCCGTAATTCACGTCGCGCATAATTGTTTCGACGGAATCGAAGGCAAAATCGACGTGCGGGGTGTAATGCATCGCCAGCACAATGCCGGTGATGATCTGCACACCAAACATGAAGGTCAGGATGCCGCCAAAGGTCCACCAATAATTCAAATTTCGCGGGGTGGGATAGACGACGAAAGACGAATAGGCAAAGCTTGCGATCGGCAGCCGGCGCTCCAGCCATTTCATGAACGCGCTTTGCGGCTCGTAAATCGGGTGTCCGCTCATGCCGATCCTCATTCGCCTTGCCGACTGCCCCGTCCGCGCTGCAGACCGCCCGTCTTAGCCCTGCTCGCAAGCGATGTAGGGAGACGGGTTCTCGGCGGCGGACGGACCGCTCGCCCCCGACCTGGGGAAGGCCCGAGGCATCGCGTTCCGGCGGCGTTCTATTGGCACCCTTGCCGGAACAGCGCAAGTGTGGCTTCGACCGTCGCAACCAGTCACGGGGATTGTGAGTTTTGACCCGCCATGCGCATCGCCCTGTACCAGCCGGATATCCCACAAAATACCGGGACGGTATTGCGCTTATGCGCGTGCCTGGGGATTGAGGCGCATATCATCGAGCCGACGGGCTTTCCCTCTTCCGATCGCGCCTTCCGCCGCGCCGGAATGGATTACCTTGAAGCCGTAGCACTCACCCGCCACGCTTCATGGCGGGATTTCGAAATATGGCGGCAGCTTCGGCCTTGTCGCCTCATCCTATTCACGACCAAAGCGACCCTGTCCTATCTCGACTTCAGCTTTGCCGCCGACGATGTCCTGCTGTTCGGCCGCGAATCGGCTGGCGTATCCGAGGCCGTCCATACCGCAGCGGACGCTCGGCTTTTGATCCCAATGCGGCCGGACATGCGCTCGCTCAATGTCGCGATCGCCGCCGCGCTCGCTGCAGGCGAAGCGCTGCGCCAGACCGGCGACAAGGGCAGCGCGCAACGAGCCGCCGGCGACTCGTCGCGCGGATAACGCATCAAACAGCTAGGCCTCGACGATGCCTGGCCGGCCGCCCTCCACGGCGAAGGTCTTAAACGTGGCGATTGTCGCCTTTGGATCATGCGCATCGGAGACCACGCGCATGCGCGCCTGCATCTGTTCCGGGAGAAGATCGACGAGAACATAGCCGCGCCGCCTGCTATCGAAGAAATGCACATGGGGATTATCCGGCAGCGCCTGCGCAATCGGATCGTATGGCGGCCCGTAGGACGATATTGAGGTGCCGACCAATTCGGTGGCGACCACTGGAGACGCCTGATCGTCAAAGTCGAGCTTTAGATCATTGGCGAAGAACGAATGAATGTCGCCGGAAATGACGACTGGATTGGAAACTTTGCTATCGTGGATGTGCTGCAGGAGCCGCTGGCGATTGGCCGGGTAGCCATTCCAATCGTCGGTCGAAAACGCGTCACTGCCGTCTCGTTTTATTCGGAGCTGTGCCATCAGCACATCCTGCGCGATTAAATTCCACCGCGCTTTGCTGTGCGCAAGCCCGGCGTAAAGCCAAGCTTCCTGGCCAAAGCCCATCATGGTACGGCCGGCCTCAAGCCGCTCCGGACAGCCGGCATTGGTTTCCAAATGAGAGCCGCCCTTGTTTGGCGGAGCGTAACAGGCCTCGCGCGAGCGGTATTGACGCCCATCGATGACGGAAATTTCGATGAGATCGCCGAAGGTGAAGCGATCGTAGATTCGCATCAAAGGACCGTTGGGGCGCGACACGATCGGGCGTACCGGCATATGTTCGTAGAACGCCTGATAGGCCGCCGCGCGTCGGATCAGGAATTGCGCCGGATCGTCAAAATATTGCGACCATTTATTGGCGTAATCGTTCTGCACTTCGTGATCGTCCCAGGTGACGATCGCCGGAACCTGTGCATGCAGGCCTTGTAAATCGGGATCGAGCCGATATTGCGCATAACGATTGCGGTAGGTCGGCAGCGTCGCGGCCTCGATACCGTCGCTATGCCGGCGAACGATCGGCCGGTATTGCTCGATGGTCTCGTAGATATAGTCGCCGAGAAACAGAACGAATTCGGGATCTTCGCCGGTCAGATGACGGTACGCTGAGAAATATCCGTGCTCGTAATTGGAGCAGGAAACAAAACCGAATCGCACATTGCGCAGTGCCGATCCCAGGGACGGCAGCGTGATCGCGCGTCCGGTCGGGCTTACGGCATCGCCACTGAGGAAGCGGTACCAATAGGAGCGGCCGGGCTGCAGGCCGGCGACATCGAGATGCACCGAATAGGCAAAAGCCTGTTCCGCCGTCGCGCTACCGTGACGCACGATTTTCGTCATGCCGGGATCGGTCGCGATCTCATAACGCATCGTCACGTCGGCGCCGCTCATTCCGCCCGGAGTTTCCGGATTGCTCGACAGCGGTTCGGGCGCGAGCCGCGTCCATAAGACGAAGCCGTCGGAACGCGGCGCGCCGGAGGCAACGCCGAGGCTGAATGGGATACCGGTCCGCCAGCTTTTCGCCGCGGCAATGCGCATCACTCCCGGCGCCGCAACAGTGCCCAGACCGGCGACCGCGCCGGCAATCAACTGGCGCCGGCTGACGCGCTTAGAAAAAATCCGATGTTGCATTCTGGGCGCCCGTACGATTGCAATTGCTCAACATATTGACTGGTTTTTATGACATTCTCACGCCGTTACGAGCGTCGAACCGAAACAGAGCATGAATAACGCCAAAACCGAACAGCGAAAAGAAACCGCCCAAACCTGGTTCGAAGCGTTGCGCGACCGGCTTGTGATGGCCTTGGAGGGAGTGGAAGACGCGCTGCCGGCGGGCGCGCCTTTGAGCGATCGCCCGGCGGGCCGATTTAAGCGCACGGCGTGGCAACGTGCCGACCATACCGGCGCGCAACCGATCTCGGATTTACCCGAGATCGCTAATGTAAATGCTGGGCCGGCAGGCGCCGGCCCAGGCGGCGGCGGCGTGATGGCAATGATGCAAGGTCGCGTGTTTGAAAAAATCGGCGTCCACGTTTCCACGGTGTTTGGCGAATTCGCCCCGGAATTCCGCAGTGAAATCCCCGGCGCGGCCGACGATCCACGTTTTTACGCCAGCGGCGTTTCGCTGATCGCCCATCCGCACAATCCGCATGTGCCGGCGGCGCATATGAACACGCGCTTTGTCGTCACGACGAAATCCTGGTTCGGCGGCGGCGCCGACCTCACCCCTGTGCTCGAGCGCCGGCGTAACCAGGAGGATCCCGACGCAATTGCTTTTCACGGCGCGATGAGAGCCGCTTGCGACGCGCATTCTCGCGTCGCGCCCTACGACAGGTACAAAAAGTGGTGCGACGAGTATTTTTATCTCAAACACCGCGGCGAAATGCGGGGTATCGGCGGCATCTTCTACGATTGGCTCGACAGTGGCGATTTCGCTGCCGATTTTGCCTTCACCCAAGAGGTCGGCCGCGCCTTCCTCGACATTTATCCCGAACTGGTGCGCCGGAACGTCGCCAAGCCATGGAGCAAAGCCGAGCGCGAGGAGCAGCTTGTACGGCGCGGCCGCTATGTCGAATTCAACTTGCTTTACGACCGCGGCACGATTTTTGGGTTGCGGACCGGCGGCAATGTGGAGTCGATCCTGTCGTCGATGCCGCCCGTGGTGAAATGGCCGTGACGCTAGTCCCTGAGTGCAACGCCAATCATCTGAACGCACCTAAGATCATCATGCTGCCGCCGACAATGACCACCGCATCAAGCATCGCGGTATGGACGTGAACGGGCAGGCGCTCGACGATGAGCTTCGCCAAAAACGTGTAGGGAAATGCGACCACGCCGATC
>CATPBC010000491.1 GCA_955652195.1 uncultured Xanthobacteraceae bacterium
TGAATGGCGGGTATGGGAAACGGCCAAGCTGCCGCCGGATCGCCTGCTCATTCCCGGCGTGATCAGTCATGCCACCAACGTGGTCGAACATCCCGAGCTTGTCGCCGAGCGCATCGTGCGTATTGCCCGCCTGATAGGGCGAGAAAATCTCTTGGCCGGAACCGATTGCGGCTTTGCCCAGGGACCGTTCCATCGCCGCGTCCATCCCAGCATCATGTGGGCCAAGCTCGATGCGCTGGTGCAGGGCGCGCGGCTCGCCAGCGCGCAACTGTGGGGCTAACTTCGCCCCGTTCTTTGCCTATCTTGATGGCAGGCGCGAATTCTGGATTGCTACTACTTGGCCAGTGCAAAGCAGGCATCGAGCGCCAGCGGGTTCATCCGCAGGCGTGGAACTGTTAGGCTAGCGCCGAACTAGCTTTCGCCTCTTCGCCGCCAAGAGGCCGATCAAGAGACCGATCAGGAGACCGCTCATGCTCGATGTTGCCAAGCGACAGAACACAGCGCCGTTCGACACTGAACGGCTGGACCGGCTGATGGACGATGCCGGCATGGACGTGCTGCTCGTGACATCCAAGCACAATGTGCAGTACCTGCTCGGCGGCCATCGCGCGTTCTTTTTCGAATCGATGGACGCGATGGGCCTCTCCCGCTATCTGCCGGTTTTCGTTTATGCCAAAGGCGAACCGGACAAAGCGGGCTTCTTCGGCCACCGGATGGAGAACTACCAGAACGAGGTGAAGCCGTTCTGGGTATCCGAGCTCAACGTCAAAAGCTCCGGCTCGGTGGACGTCATGGAGAAGGCGGTCGAATACGCGCGTAAGTTGGTTGCGAAGCCGAAGCGCATTGGCGCCGAGCTGGCATTCCTGCCAGCGGATTCCTCGGCGGTTCTGGGGCGGGCTTTCCCCGGCAGCGAAATCAAAGACGCACTGTTCGTTCTCGAACGGCTGCGCGCGATCAAGTCGCCCGAGGAGCTGCAGATGCTGCGCATTGCCTCGGACGCCGTGATCGATTCCATGGCCGCGGTGTTTCACAATTACGGCGCCGGCGCCACCAAGACCGAATTGGCCGAAGCGCTGCGCCGCGAGGAAACAATGCGCGGGCTGACTTTCGACTATTGCCTGATTGCGGCAGGCTCGAATTTGAACCGCGCGCCTTCCGAGCAGCGTTGGGAGGAGGGCGACGTGCTCTCGCTCGATTCCGGCGGCAATTATCACGGCTATATCGGCGATGTCGCCCGCATGGGCATCGTCGGCGCGCCAGACGATGAGCTGGTGGATCTACTTGCCGAGGTCGAAGCCGTCGAACAGGCATCGATGAAGCCAATCCGCGCCGGGGCGCACGGCAAGGAGATCTATGCGGCTGCCAACGGCGTGTTGCATAAATCGAAGATCCATAACCACACCCACTTCCTGGCTCACGGCATGGGTCTGGTCAGCCATGAAGCGCCGCGGCTGACCAATGCGGGGCCGGTGCCGTATGACGCCTATGACGCGGATCGGCCGCTCGAAACCGGCATGGTGGTTTCGGTGGAGACGACGCTGCAACATCCGCAGCGCGGCTTCATCAAGCTTGAAGACACCGTGGTGGTCACGCCGAATGGCTTCGAGGTCTATGGCGATCGCATCCGCGGCTGGAACAGAGCCGGCGGCTGACTGCGTGACTGAAAGATAGCGGCCTCCGGGCCGGACTGCCCGAGCCGAGCAAAATCAGCCTGTCTAGGATGTGAACCGCGCTTCGCGCGCGCCATCGCGCGTCTTCGGCTAACGCGTGCCCCTACGTAGGAGGAGCTGCAGATGTCCCAAACAGTCGCAGGTCTTTTGGTTGGCGTGCTCGAACAGATCGGGGTCAAGCACATTTTCGGACTGATTGGTGACTCGCTAAATCCTCTCGCCGACGCAGTTCGCCGCAGCGGCATCGAATGGATCGGCGTCCGCCACGAGGAGGGCGCGGCACTCGCCGCCTCCGGCCAGGCCAAGCTCACGGGCCGGCTAGGGGTGTGCGCCGGCACGACCGGCCCGGGCAGCACACATCTCGTCGCCGGCCTCTATGAGGCGTGCCGTGACCATGCTCCGGTTCTAGCGCTCTCCGGCGACATGCCGCGCAAATTGCGCGGCACTGACTTCTTCCAGGCGACCGAGCCTGACCTCTTGTTCCGCGATGTTTCTCTTTACACTCAAACCGTCTCCTCGCCGGAGCAAGCACCGGCGGTTTTCCATCAAGCGATCGCCGCTGCTTATGCCGGGCGCGGCGTCGCGCATCTGACGCTGCCGCAGAACAACATAGTCTAAAAATAGAATGTCGCCGTAAAAATAAAAAAAAAATTGAAGCCAAGGTCCGAGTTCGCAGCCAGCGAAGCCGATGTTGCCGAAATCGCCCGCCGGATTGGTGCGGCCGGCAGCGTTGTCATCATGTGCGGGGCAGGTTGCCAAGGCGCCGCGGAAGAGCTGCGGCTACTTTCGGATCGCCTCAAGGCACCGCTCATTCACTCGGTCAAGGGCAAGGACATCATGCCCTACGATGACCCGCATTGGATGGGCGGCATTGGCATGATCGGCACCAAACCCGACTACAATGCAATCATGCACTGCGACCTGCTGCTGATGCTTGGCACCGACTATCCCTATTCGGAATTTCTCCCCAGCAAAGGCTCGGTCGTCCAGCTCGACGACAGGCCGGAGGTACTGGGACGGCGGGCCCCGACCGCGCTAGGCGTGCTTGGTTCGATAAAGCCGACGCTAAAACTGCTGCTCGGCAAAGTCGCGGCCAAGAGCGATACGAAATTCTGGGATCAAGTTACCAAAGAGCGCCACAAGTGGGATGACATGCTGGATAAACAAGCTGATCCGGCGCGCAGCAAGGATCGCATTCATCCGCAGGCGGTGGCGCGTGCGGTCGGCGACCTTGCCAAGGGCGACGCAATCTTCGTCTTTGACACCGGGCTCAACACGTTGTGGTCGGCCAATTGGATACGCCAGAACGGGTCGCAGCGCATCATCGGCTCCTTCAATAACGCTGCGGTCGGTACCGCGCTTGCTCAGGCCAACGGCATCCAGGCGCTGGATCGCTCGCGCCAGGTCATCGCGCTGTGCGGCGATGGCGGCTTCAACATGCTTATGTGCGAATTCCTGACCGCCGCGCACCACAAGCTCCCCGTCAAGGTGGTCGTCTACAACAATTCGGCGTTCGGGCTGATCACACTCGAAGCAGAATCCGTAGGTCTGCCCGCTTATAAGAAGGGCATTGAATTTCCCAACCCGGATTTCGCGGCGCTCGCCAGTGCTTGCGGCGGCCATGGATTTAAGGCTGCGAAGCCCGGCGAACTCAAGGCTGCGATCAGCGAGGCGTTGACGGTCGACGGCCCGGCCATCGTCGATTGCGTTGTGGCCGCCGACGAGCTGCCCAATCTTCCACATATCAATCTGGAAATGGTCGGACACTACGCGATGGCGAAGATCAAGGAAGCAGTACTGGCGTGCACGCGATCGTGATGTTATCCGCAATCGCGCCGGCGGCGCCTGATCGCGGGCTTTGCGGCGGTGCGGCTGGAGTCACCGCGGTTCGATCAATGCGGTTCGATCTCTTGCCGCCCCGCGATCGAATGGGAATGGTCCCAGCCGTTGCAGTGTGCCACTTCGTGGCGCCGATACGCTGCGCGATTGCGCACCGGACCGTTACGCGGAATGACCAGATGACAAGCGCCGTTGTAAGTCCAGGCGCAAGCATCGGCGCGCACGCCTTTGCCGGCGCAAGCCTTGCGCGCTTCCGCTAACGGCAAGACGCGCTCGATCACCGGACCGTTGAAGTGGCGAACGTATTGGACGGGGGGCTCGAGCACAAAGAGTGGCATGGATTTTCAGGTGGTCTTTGATGAGCAACTTGGGCTGCTGATAGCGATCGGCTCGACCTCATAATATGCTCGGTTCAGCGTCCGATCTGTGGCATCCCAAATATGAGCTTGAAACCGCGGCCTCCAGCCAACCCGGCCCGACTTGTGATAAATCCGCAACAGTCTTGCAAAATTCGTCTTAGGTGGCGGTTCTACCCACAGGTTGCCATTGTCGGCATAACTCGTGCGGCGCGCCATTCAAAGCTGAGGACATTTCACTTGGCAAAATGGTAATCGCCGGGAAATGGGTCGTGGGGGCGATCATGAGCTATCGCAAGATTGTCAGCACCATATTGATTGCGGCAATGCTTTTCTTTTGCCCCTTCAATGATCATTCCCTCAATGATGCCGGCTAGAGCGGCGCTTCCCTGCGGGGTACCCCTCACCGGATTGCTGCCGATTGATACTGCGTTTGCCGTCCCAGCGATAATTCCTTGTCCCGTCGCCCGCCAACAAGTGGAGCCCCTCCCGCATGGTTTTGGGCCGCATTCGCTTGTCCGGCTTCGATCATCCTCTCCGGCATCGTCGCCAACTTTCGCGACAACCGGCAATTGACCACTGCGGAAGCTTGGACGTGCGGTTTGTTGTACTGGATTCCGATGCCGGTGCAGCCGCAGCAGGTCCACCATCACCATTGAGTGTCGCGGGCCGTCCAACCTTCAATCAAGTTTCATTCGCGCAGCAAATTGGGCAGCTCCGCTAACTGGGCCGCGATGCGCCTCGCCGCCTCCGGCGTGAGTAGCTCCCGCGCCGATCCCGCCCGGTCATCCTCGAAATAGACATGCGCGAGCGCGTGGCCATTGCGGTCGCGCAAGACAAAGCACGCTGCTTGTTCTTCGACGGTCCACGGCGGCGGAAAGCGGTCGCGGTCAAGGATACGGACGATCCCGCTGTCGTCGACTAGCCGCGAAAGAAGACTGGCAAATATTGCGTCCACCACCGGAAAGTTTGTGGTGGGAAAGGGAGAAAAACTGTGACCAAAGGCACAGCGAATTATCGGAACGGCTAGTCTTCCACCCAGGCGAGGCCTGATCTGCGGAGCGTCTGGCCGCCCCATCGCATACGAACCCAAACCGCTTCGGGGTGATCGCTTTGAATTGCCTCAGAAGGGCAGGCCCACGCCGGCTTTGAAGTTGCCCCCATTGTCGCCGACGCCGACATTGCCGCGCAGGTCGATGACTTTGTCGCCGAGCTTCATCTTTACGCCGCCCGGAAGCTCGCCGCCGACGAGTGAGCCGGTCGGCAAATTGCTGCTGCCAGGGGACTGCGATCCGCTTGGTCCCGCGCCTGCAGTCGCCTGACCCGCAACGGAACCGACCTCACCTACAGTACCGGTCACGCGGCCGGACACGCTTTGGGCATTGGCCGCACTTGTAGTGACCAGAATGGTAATCGCGATCGTGATCACGCCCAGTTTCATTGCCCTCATTGCCTCCTGCAATCGACAAATGACGTAACTGAAATTTGGCTCCCCGGGCCGGATTCGAACCAGCGACCAACCGGTTAACAGCCGGTTGCTCTACCGCTGAGCTACCGGGGAAAAGCCTGCTCGCGCGACGGAAGCCCGCATATAACAAAGCCGATCCCGCTTTGAAAGCCGCCGCGCTACGGCACCGCCGGGACCGTTTTGCGTGCAACCAGTCTCAAGCTGGCGGGAAGGATTGGAGGCCACGCCCGGAATTGAACCGGGGTAAACGGTTTTGCAGTCGGCTATTGGCCGTTTACCCAAGCTCTTGATGTTGACGCGCTTTTCCACTGAGCGCGATTTTGTGCCATTCCTTAGCCGGTTTCTTGTTGCATTAA
>CATPBC010000492.1 GCA_955652195.1 uncultured Xanthobacteraceae bacterium
CCGAACCCGGCTTCGGTCACCACGTAATCGGCAAGCTTGAGCGCCGTGGTCGTCGCCAGGACCGAGTTACAGCCATGCGCAATGTTGGCGAACGGACCGCCATGGATGAAAGCCGGCGTACCTTCCAGCGTCTGCACCAGATTGGGTGCGAGCGCCTCTTTGAGAAGCACAGCCATGGCGCCACGCGCCTTAAGATCGCGGGCCCGGATCGGCTTGCGATCGCGCGTATAGGCCACGACGATATTGCCTAGACGATTTTTCAGATCATTCAGATCGCGTGCCAGACAGAAAACAGCCATAACCTCTGATGCGACGGTAATATCGAAACCGTCCTCGCGCGGGTACCCATTGGCTACGCCGCCGAGTGAGGAAACGATCGAGCGCAACGCCCGGTCGTTCATGTCGAGCACGCGCCGCCACGCAATGCGACGTGAATCGATGCTGAGCGCATTGCCGAAATAAATGTGGTTGTCGATCAAGGCGGCGAGCAAATTATTCGCCGAAGTGATGGCGTGGAAATCGCCGGTGAAGTGCAGATTAATGTCCTCCATCGGCACGACTTGCGCATAGCCGCCGCCGGCGGCGCCGCCCTTGACGCCGAATGATGGGCCAAGCGACGGCTCGCGAAGGCAGAGCATCGCCTTCTTGCCGATGTGGTTGAGCGCGTCGGTGAGGCCGACCGTCGTCGTCGTCTTGCCTTCGCCAGCCGGCGTCGGAGTGATAGCGCTGACCAGGATGAGCTTACCGTTCGGTTTGCTCTGCAGCGATTTGATGAAATCCATCGATACCTTGGCCTTGTAATGGCCGTACGGTTCGAGGTTCTCCGGCGCGATGCCAAGCCGCTCACGTGCGATTTCGGCAATCGGCCGCTTCTTCGCGGCCTGCGAAATTTCAATATCGGATTTCGGCGATTGATGTTGCGACGCTGGCATCTGTTGAGGGTCCGTTGCTTGAAGGAAAATGCGGCGGGTGGGCATTTTTAGTTTTTCATGCCCGCCTTGCGCCGGACATGAACGTTCATGTGAATCTGACTTTCGCTTGGAGATTAATCGACTTCGCCCACTCGCCAGCGTCGATCTTCTTGCCATCGGCAGGCTGCACGCGCGAAATCTTGAAACGTCCGTCGGCACAAACGACCGTGAATCCATCCGCCTCGACGCCGACGATTTCGCCAAGCTTGCCGCCGATCCCCTTCGGATTTTTCGCTGGCAGCGGCTTGGCGTCGAAAATCTTTACTTGTTTGCCCTCGAGCGTCGTCCAGGCGCCGGGCGCCGGATTGCAGCCGCGGATCAGCCGATCGATCTGTTCCCAGGGTTTGCCCCAGTCGATCTTGGCATTCTCGGCGCTGCAGCGGCCTTCGTAAGAGGCTTTGGATTCGTCTTGCTTGATCCGCGGCGCCTTGCCTGCCTTCACCAGATCGACGGCCTCGAGCATTGCATCGACGCCCATCGGGAATAGGCGATCGAAATAGACGCTGCCGAGCGTGTCCGTCGGGCCAATCGGCGTCTTCTTCTCGATAAGAATGTCGCCGGTGTCGAGACCGTTGTCCGGCCAGAAGATCGAAAGCCCGGTCTCCTTTTCGCCCTTGATAATCGGCCAATTGATTGCGCTTGCGCCGCGATAGGCCGGTAGCAGCGAAGGATGATATTGGATCGAACCGTGCGTCGGGATATTGAGGAATTCTTTGGGAACAAACAGCGTCACGAAGGCCATGACCTGAAGATCCGGCTTGAGCGCTTTGAACTCGTCCCACACTTCCGGTTTTTTGTACGACTCCGGCTGATACACCGGAAGCTTGGCGGCGAGCGCCGCTTCTTTCAGCGGATCCGCCTTTGCGCCAGGGCGTTCCGGCGCAACATAAACAGCGATGACGTTGTCACCTCGTTTGAGCAGCGCTTCGAGTACCGCTTTGCCGAACGCCTGCTGGCCATGAACCACAATACGCATATCAATTCCTCAATTCCGCTCATCCTGCCAAAGCGCGCATTCAGACTACATTGTGAAAACGCCCTGGATCCCGGTTACGCGGGGCCGAGCGGATATCGATATTACGCTGCCTCGGCCTTGGCCGGCTTGTCCGGCGCGGTAATTGCCCCCGATTGTTTGATGTCCCCGACTTCCTTCTCGGAATAGCCGAGCACTTTGCGCAAGATTTCATCTGTGTGCTCGCCAAGCAGCGGCGAACGCCGCACGTCGGCTGCCGAATCCGACATTTTAATTGGATTGCCGACTGTCAGATACTTGCCGCGCGTGGGGTGATCGACTTCGACCACAGTGCCGGTAGCGCGCAGCGATTCATCTTCGGCAATCTCCTTCATCGAGAGGATCGGGCCGCAGGGAATGTCATACTTGTTGAGGATGTCCATGGCCTCGAATTTGTTCTTGGTTTCCGTCCACTTCTCGACGGTGTCGAAGATCTTCCGCAACCGCGGCAGCCGGGCCGGTGGGGTGGCGTAGTCCGGATCGGTTTTCCATTCCGGCTTGCCGATGACGTCGCAGATCGCGCCCCAGACCGGCGCTTGAGTAATGAAATAAATGTAGGCGTCCGGATCGGTCTCCCAGCCTTTGCATTTGAGGATCCAGCCCGGTTGGCCGCCGCCGGAATCGTTGCCGGCGCGCGGCACCGCGTCGCCAAACGGCACGCCCTCGCCGTATTGGCTGTATTCGGCGAGCGGACCGTGCTTGAGGCGCTGCTGGTCCCGCAGCTTGACGCGGCAGAGATTGAGCACCCCGTCCTGCATGGCCGCAAGCACGCGCTGGCCGCGGCCGCTGCGAATGCGCTGGTAAAGCGCGGCGACGATGCCGAGCGCGAGATGCAGGCCAGTGCCGGAATCGCCGATCTGCGCGCCGGTGACGAGCGGCGGGCCCTCGCGAAAGCCGGTCGTCGAAGCGGAACCGCCGGCGCATTGCGCGACATTCTCGTAGACCTTGCAGTCCTCATAAGGGCCGGGGCCGAAGCCCTTGACCGAGGCAACGATCATGCGCGGATTGAGCTTATTGATATGCTCCCAAGTGAGCCCCATGCGGTCGAGCGCGCCAGGTGCAAAATTCTCCACCAGGACGTCGCATTGCTTGACCAGCCGTTCGAGAATTTCTTTGCCCTTAGGATGCTTGGAATCGATGGTGATCGAGCGCTTGCTGCCGTTGAGCATCGTGAAATACAGGCTGTCGGCGCCCTTCACGTCGCGCAATTGTCCGCGCGTGATGTCGCCCACGCCGGGACGCTCGACCTTAATGACGTCGGCGCCCATATAGGCGAGGAGCTGGGTGCAAGTGGGCCCGGACTGCACATGCGTGAAGTCTAGGATTTTAACGCCTTCGAGTGCCCTACCCGCCTGACCCCAAGGTTTGGTGCTCGGCCGCGGCAGGCCATTTGCTTTCGCCGCCGGTTTCTTGACCTTCAGCCGGACGATCTTTCTTCTCGATTTTTTCGCCGGGCTCTTGGCCCTGGCGGCGTCGGCCGTAGCCTTGGCTTTTGCCTTCGCGACTTTTTTGCGCGTTGCCATTGTTTCCTCTCCTTGCAGCGGCGCATCCATTGTTGCGGCGCCGGATGCGAGATGTTGCTTTCTCTTTCCGTTTATTTCTTCCGGACTACGCTTTGCGGATTGAGGTTGCCGATCCGGCCGCTCTCGGTGCCGGCAGCGGGGTCGATCATCGCGTTGATCAGCGTCGGCTTGCCGGAATCCATCGCTTTGTTGACGGCGCGGCTTAATTCATCCGGCGTGGTCACATTGACGCCGACACCGCCGAAAGCCTCGATCATCTTGTCGTATCGGCCGTCTTTGACAAAAACCGTCGGCGCGGGGTCCGATCCGCCGGCCGGATTGACGTTGGTGCCGCGATAGATGCCGTTGTTGTTGAAGACGACAGTGCAGACCGGCAGGTTGTAGCGGCAGACCGTTTCGATCTCCATGCCCGAGAAACCGAAGGCGCTGTCGCCTTCGACCGCAAGCACTGGTTTGCCGGTCTCTATCGCGGCGCCGACGGCGAAGCCCATGCCGATGCCCATGACCCCCCAGGTGCCGACGTCGAGCCGTTTGCGCGGCTGATACATATCGATGATGCCGCGCGCGAGATCGAGTGTGTTGGCGCCTTCATTGACCAGAATGGCGTCTGGCCGCTCCTTGACGATCGCGCGCAGTGCGCCGAGCGCGCTGTGGAAGTCCATTGGCACTGAATTGTTCATCAGCCGCGGCGCCATCTTGGCGATATTCTCTTCTTTCTTAGTCTTGACAGTGCCGACCCAGTCGGCCGGCGGCGCCGGCCATTTTCCATCGATGCCATCCAGCAGAGCGGAAACGCAGGAGCCGATATCGCCGACAACCGGAGCAACGATTGCGACGTTGCTGTCCATTTCCTTAGGTTCGATGTCGATCTGGATGAACTTCTTGGAGTGAGGGTCGCCCCAGGTCTTGCCCTTGCCATGCGACAGTAGCCAATTGAGGCGCGCTCCAATCAGCATCACCACGTCTGAATCCTTGAGCACGGTGGAGCGTGCCGCGCCTGCGCATTGCGGATGCGTGTCCGGCAATAGGCCCTTGGCCATGCTCATCGGCAGGAAGGGAACGCCGGTCTTTTCGATCAGCGCGCGGATCTGATCGTCGGCTTGGGCGTAAGCTGCGCCCTTGCCGAGAATGATGAGCGGGCGCCTCGCGTTCTTAAGTACATCGAGCGCGCGTTTGACGGCGGCGGGAGCGGGAAGCTGGGCCGGCGCGGGATCGATGACCTTGACAAGCGACTTGGCTCCGGCTTCCGCGTCCATGACCTGGGACAACAGTTTTGCCGGAAGATCGAGATAGACACCGCCCGGGCGGCCTGAGACTGCGGCGCGGATCGCGCGCGCCACGCCGATGCCGATGTCCGCGGCGTGCAACACACGAAATGCGGCCTTGCAGAGCGGCTTGGCGATAGCGAGCTGATCCATCTCTTCATAGTCGCCCTGCTGCAAATCGACGACCTCGCGCTCCGACGAGCCGCTGATCAGGATCATCGGAAAACAGTTTGTCGTGGCATTGGCCAGCGCGGTCAGGCCATTGAGAAAGCCGGGAGCCGAGACGGTGAGGCAAATGCCAGGCTTTTTGGTCAGGAAGCCGGCGATTGCCGCCGCATTGCCGGCATTCTGCTCGTGCCGGAACGAAATGACGCGAATGCCGGCGGCCTGCGCCATGCGGCCGAGATCCGTGATCGGAATCCCCGGCACGCCGTAGATCGTCTGAATGCCGTTAAGCTTGAGCGCGTCGATGACAAGATGAAAGCCGTCCGTCAGCTCGCGCTCTGCGGCGGTGGTTTCCGGTTGCGTTTTAACTGCGGCCTCAGCCATGGCGAAACTCCCTGTATTTTGTCCTTATGTGTCCGGTCGATGGGTCCTGGTCGCCCTCGCCCTCAGTCCAGATAATCGGCATGTTTGGCGACGTGATCGGCCAGACCGAGCGCATGGTCGCGCACCAGTGTCTCGGCGCGAGTCGTGTCGCGCGCTTCTAACGCTTCGATGATATGCATGTGATCGCGAATTGACCGGTCGGCGCGATCTTTTTCGCCGATCGTTTTTCTGCGAATCATTCGCATATGGGTAAACAGATTCTCGGCGAGCCGAACGAGAACCGCGTTGCGGCTCAAGCGGATGATAGTCTGGTGGAATTCGATGTTGATTTCCGAATACTCATCGAGGTGGGCGCGGAGTTCACCATTCTCGAAAGTAGCAAACATCCGGCGTAGCGACGCGATTTCTTCGTCACTGGCGTTTTCGGTGATGAGTCGCGCCGCCATACTTTCGAGCGCCGCCCAGGCGGTGATCAGCTCGATCACTTCGCGCTTGGATTTGCGAACCACATAGACACCGCGGCGCGGCACCGAGTGAACGAAACCCTCGCGTTCGAGCTGCGCCATCGCCTCGCGCACCGGCGTGCGGCTGATGCCGAACTCTTCCGCAAGGCTGCGTTCGTCGAGGCGGATTTCGTTGCGACTGCCATAGACGTCCATGCCGACGATGACAGTTTTCAGCGCGGCATAGGCCTTGTTCTTGAAGCTAAATGAAGTGTCGATCGGTTCCAATCGTGGCCGCTCAACGGCGGCAACGTCGCCCTCATTGGCGGCAACGCCGCGCTTGCCGCTCCTGTCGAGCGGGAAACGATCCACGTCAGACGACATCAAACCACTCGCAACGAGGCGCTTCACTCCCGCGGACACGCGACTCCGACTCGCGTTCCGAGCACGTCCTTAGCGTACTATAATACATTATACCAGAGCGAGGATGCGACCTTCTGGCCGAGTCGGCGTGACTCCTTCCCCGCCCGATCAGACCCGATTCCGCCCACAAATCGTCCGAGAAACTGCCCGCTCCAGCGTTAGCCGAAGCGATGCCACGCCGGGCTGCATCCTTGACGTGAACCAAGCGCGTGTTCGCGCGTTCGCTAGCCGAAGGGGCCTGCAACCCGCCGCCATTGGGAGTCGCGCATGACCGGCCGCGCCGTATTGCCGATCGTCGCCGCAGCTTTGTTTGCCGCGGCAGGTATTTCTCCGGCGCTCGCCCAAGCTCTCGGCCCCAACGAGGCGCATGGCTTCTCGACGAGTGTGAAGCCGAATATTGCGCTGACCGCCTCCCAGAAAAACGCAATCTACGGTGCGGTTTTGCGGCAGCGATTGCGCAGCGCGTCGGCCGCCGACATTCCGTTGATCGTGGGCGCGCCGGTGCCGCGCTTTGCGCCGTTACTGGCCCTGCCGGATGAAGCCGCGAGTGACGAGTACGTGGCGCAATCTCTCAAATACGCCATCGTCGAGGGGAATGTAGTACTGGTTGATTCGATCAGCATGCGCGTGGTTGATATTCTTCACGGCGGCGCGGGTCCGTGAGCCCGCGGCACGATGGCGGCTAAACCACAGAAAATGTCTCAATCCGCGGGTAAGGCAGGCAAAATCGCCGCCAAAATTACTGGACAGTCCGGCGCGAAAACTACGCCCGCGTTTCCGCCGGATGCGCCGCCGGAAACCACGTTCACTATCAC
>CATPBC010000493.1 GCA_955652195.1 uncultured Xanthobacteraceae bacterium
CCTCATGGTCGTCGCCTTCCCGCTTGTTGCGCGTGAAGCCGAAGGCCTGACGCGCCAGGTCGGCGGCACCGGCGTTGGTGGTCATGATCAGGATCACGTTGCGGAAGTTGACCTGCTTGCCGTTGTGGTCGGTGAGCCGGCCGTGATCCATGATCTGCAACAGCACGTTGAACAGATCCGGATGCGCCTTCTCGATTTCGTCGAGCAGGAGCACACAATGTGGATGCTGATCGACGCCGTCGGTGAGCAGCCCACCCTGATCGAAGCCAACGTAACCGGGCGGCGCGCCGATCAACCGCGACACGGTGTGACGCTCCATATATTCCGACATGTCGAACCGGATCAGCTCAACGCCAAGCGTCGCGGCAAGCTGCTTGGCGACCTCGGTCTTGCCGACGCCGGTCGGGCCCGAGAACAGGTAACAGCCGATCGGCTTTTCCGGCTCGCGCAAGCCGGCACGGGCCAGCTTGATCGAAGCCGCCAGCGCTTCGATGGCCTTATTCTGCCCATAGACCACGCGCTTGAGCGTCTCTTCAAGGTTCTTGAGGACCTCGGCGTCGTCCTTGGAAACGGCTTTGGGCGGAATACGCGCCATCGTCGCGATGGTCGTTTCAATTTCCTTTAATCCGATGGTCCGCTTACGCCGGTTTTCCGGCAGCAGCATCTGCGCCGCACCCGACTCGTCGATCACGTCGATCGCCTTGTCCGGCAGCTTGCGGTCATGAATGTAACGCGACGACAGCTCGACCGCCGCCTTGATGGCGTCGCTGGTATATTTGAGCTTGTGATAATCCTCGAAATACGGCTTCAGCCCTTTGAGGATTTCAATCGCATCCGGAATGGTCGGCTCGTTGACATCGATCTTCTGGAAGCGCCGGACCAATGCCCGATCCTTTTCGAAGTACTGACGGTATTCCTTGTAGGTCGTCGAACCGATGCAACGCACCGTGCCGGAGGCGAGCGCCGGCTTCAGCAGATTCGATGCGTCCATGGCGCCGCCGGACGTCGCACCGGCGCCGATGACGGTGTGGATCTCATCGATGAACAGGATCGCGCCCGGATAGGCTTCGAGCTCCTTGATGACCTGCTTCAGGCGCTCCTCGAAGTCGCCGCGATAGCGTGTGCCGGCAAGCAACGTGCCCATATCGAGCGCGAACACCGTCGCGTTGCGCAACACGTCGGGAACCTCGCCGTGCACGATACGGCGCGCCAGTCCTTCGGCGATGGCGGTTTTGCCGACGCCGGCTTCGCCAACGAATAGCGGATTGTTCTTCTGCCGCCGGCACAGCACCTGGATGGTGCGATTGATCTCCAACTCGCGGCCGATCAGCGGATCGATCTTGCCCTCGCGCGCCTTCTTATTGAGATTGACGCAATAGGCATCGAGTGCATCGCCCTTTTTCTTTGGCTCGTCGCCGGATTTGCTGTCTGCGTCCTCATCGGCGCCGCGCACCGGCCGCGCCTCGGACATGCCCGGCCGCTTGGCGATGCCGTGGCTGATGTAATTCACCGCGTCGTAGCGCGTCATGTCCTGCTCTTGCAGGAAATAGGCGGCATGGCTTTCGCGCTCCGCGAAAATCGCGACGAGCACGTTCGCGCCAGTCACTTCCTCACGGCCGGACGATTGAACGTGAATGACCGCGCGCTGGATAACGCGCTGAAATCCTGCGGTTGGTTTGGAATCCTCCGCACCGTCGGTCACCAGATTGTCCAGTTCCGACTCAAGATAAGCGATCAGACTGCGGCGCAGCTTCTCCAGATCGACGTTGCACGCGCGCATGACGGCGGCGGCGTCTTGATCTTCAATCAGCGCCAAAAGCAGGTGCTCGAGCGTCGCGTATTCGTGGTGACGCTCGTTAGCGAGCGCAAGCGCCCGATGAAGCGACTGTTCAAGGCTGCGCGAAAAAGTAGGCATTTCCCTTGCTCATGCTTGTATTGAACGGTTCTCCCGGAATCACTTCTTCTCCATTATGCACTGTAAAGGATGCTGGTGTTTGCGGGCAAAGTCCATAACCTGCGTCACTTTGGTTTCCGCGACCTCATATGTGAAAACACCGCATTCGCCGATGCCGTGTTGATGCACGTGCATCATGATCCGATGCGCTGTTTCGTGGTCTTTATTGAAGAAGCGCTCGAGGACGTGAACCACGAACTCCATCGGCGTGTAGTCGTCGTTCAGCAGTAGCACGCGATAGAGGTTAGGCCGCTTGGTCTGCGGCCTGGTCTTGGTAATGACCGCGGTCCCGGGCGCGCCATTGCCTTTACGCTTACGATCGTCGTCCGCCAGGCGGGCTGGTGGAACATAAAAGGTAACGTCAATCGGCGGCATTGGTTCGTTCGACTTCCGGACTAGTAGACGATCGACGACTGGCGCCGTTTGCCGGTCACCGTTGTCTTCGAGAATCCCGACCCAGCTCGCAAAATTAGCGCGGATCACGCGACGAATCGATAGAGCAACAACCAGGCTGGAGGCGCCTATCGGCCGCATCGGATACGTAACTGCGCAGTCTTTCGAAACGCCGGCGAGAGGGTCAAATAGGCTTGCTGCCGCCGAGCACAAGATGTCGCCGGAATCGTCGGAGTGACGACCAATCGTCATGACCCGGCATCTCAGTTGTAGGTCGAACACGGGCTCATTTCCACAGGCTCGAAGTAACGCCGCCCACGCTCGGGCCACGGAGATCGGCTCTAGCATTACGCTCCCGTCCCCGCATCGGCGCTGAATTCAACGCACACGGCATTAACCGGTTTGCCTTGAAAAGGCCGTTTGGGGTGAGGATGATATCTATGGTGCAACGCACAAAAGTACCAGGGGTGACGGAACGGCGCGGCAATACTTAACCGTTTCGCAACCGCGTCTTCCTAACCTGCTTGACCGTGTTGTTGGGGTAACGACCGAGTTTGGGGTGGTGTCCGTCGCCTGCGCTAAGACGCGGAAAATACTTTTTCGTTGGCGCGACGAACAACGTCCCCGGAGCAGTGAGAAGTGAGGGGCCGCCTTAGGGTGAGGCGTGCGTTCAGGGACGGGGTTACAAATGGCATCGGTGGATTTCGAGGCCCGTTCCGGGCTTCGTTACTGCCTGTTAGCGAGCGCGGCGATCGCTGCGGCGCTTACCATAACCAGCGATGTAGCTGACGCACGGCGGCATCATCGTAGCCATGCGCATCACGCGCATGCTGGGCGGAGTCATCACCGTCAAGCCCGTCTCGAAGACTATTCACCGCCATTCGCATCGATCGTGCTGGACGGTAACAGCGGCGCAGTGCTGCAGGCCGCCAGTCCCGACGCTTTGCGCCATCCTGCCTCGCTGACTAAGGTGATGACGCTATACCTGCTGTTTGAGCGCCTTGAATCCGGCCGGCTCAAGCTCGACAGCCCGCTTAGAGTCTCGGAGCACGCCGCCGAGCAAGCTCCGACCAAGCTCGAGCTGAAACCGGGCCAGGCCATTACGGTCGAGGACGCGATCAAAAGCATCGTCACCAAGTCCGCTAACGATGCCGCCGTCGCCGTCGCCGAAAATCTGGCAGGCGATGAAGACAATTTCGCCAAGCTGATGACGCAAAAAGCACATGCGCTCGGCATGGCGCACACAAAATACGTGAACGCCTCGGGTTTACCCGACGACGACCAAATCACCACCGCGCGCGATCAGGCCCTCCTCGGACGCGCCATTCAGGAGCGATTTCCGCGCTATTACAAGTTTTTCTCGACGGAAACTTTTGTTTATCACGGCGAGGCCATGCGCAATCACAACCATCTGCTCGGAGCAGTCGATGGTGTAGACGGCATCAAAACCGGTTTTACGCGCGCGTCCGGATTTAACCTGCTTACGTCATTGCACCGTGATGGCCGTTATCTCATCGCCGTGGTGATGGGAGGTCCATCGGCATCCGAACGCGACGAGCGCATGCGCGAGCTTATCGGCGCGCATATCAAGGAAGCGGCCCTGCGGCGCACGGCGCCAACGATCGTTGAGGTGGCCGAACGGCGCGACGAGCCTGCAACAAAAATTCCGGCGACTCGCGCTGACCGCACGGTGACGGCAAGCGTCGATTCGCGCGTCGTAGCCGGATCGAATGATCCGATCCGCCCGCTACTAGTGAAAACTATCTCCTATCGAACCGCACCAGCACAGACTGCATCGCTGACGCCGATGCCGGCGCTGATTCCCGTCGCGGCGCCCGCTTCCGCTGCGCAACCAGCCGCCGCCCAACCTGCCGCTCCCGCCCAAGCCGCGGCTCGCGCGAGTCCGCAATTGCGCGCCGAGATCGCGTCTGCAGCGCCAAGCGTCGATTTGAAGGCGGCGGCCCAAATGACGTCCCAAGTGGCGCCTCAAGTGGCATCCCAAGTGACGCCCCAAATGACGGCCCAGATGACAGCCCAAGTGGCAGCCCAAATCGAGCCGCTGCCGCCGACAAGAATGCTCGCCGAGCCCGCACCGGCAAAATTGGCTGAAACGGCGCCGGTTCAGATGCAGCCTGCGCAGATCGAGCCGGCTCCCGCCGAGGCCCGCACCATAATGCCGAGTACAACTGCTTATTCCGCCCCCGCAACCCACGCGCACGGCGGATGGCTCATTCAGATCGGCGCCTTCGACGATGAAGACCAGGCGAAGCAGCACTTGAGCGCCGCGCAGATCAAGGTCCACGCCCCGCTCGCTGCCAAAGATCCGTTCACCGAACGGGTCCAGAAAGGCGATAAGGCGCTTTACCGCGCACGGTTTGCTGGCTTCGACAAGTCAACCGCAGAAGCTGCGTGCCGGGCCCTTAAACGCAGCGATTTTGAATGCATGACACTGAAAAACTAAGAAGCGCCGCTTAAAGAGCGCCGGGTGCTCATGACGATCACCCAAGAATCCAGGGAACGTCGACGAAGGACAGAAGACCACGCGAGGTCCGTACGGAGTACCTCAGCGATGGCGGCGCAGCAGCACGTCCTTGGCCTCATTAATTCGGGCCGCGAGATACGTCGTCCCCCCTTGGTCGGGATGCAGTTTCTTCATGAGCGCCCGGTGCGCGCGGCCAACCTCGTCGGGGCTCGCCCCGGGCTGAATGCCAAGGATCTGATAGGCCTCCTGTTCAGTCATTTTGCCGGACGCCGTGCGCCAGCCCGCCGTACCCGCATCACGCTGTGCGTGCTCACGCCAGCCGGTGTTCCTGCCGTCAAGATAAGCTGCCAATAGGCTGAGCGGCCAAGGCAGCGCCTCGGCTAACAGATAGATTCCAAAAAGCCCGAGCCCGAGGCCGACGGCCAAATCGCCGCGCGCGAGCAGAACGGCGGCAATGATGAGCGCCAGCGTGCCGCCCATGCGCTGGCGGCTCGTGTTCAGGAATCCACCTTGGCGCGATTTTTTGGCAGCCCAGAGCAAAAGCAGGAGAACGGCGACGCCGACGAGAATAGGCATTGGACCTATATAGCCAATTCAGCGGCAGGGCGGCGCCGAGAATTCAGTCCGCGAGCAAATCATAGGTATCGAGCGGCTTTCCCGTGGCTGCGATCCATTCCGCGCGCGCGGCGGCGCGACGCTTGCCGCGCTCGTCGATTGGCAGCCGCAGCGCATCGATCAAGACCTTCACCTCGTCGCGGGCGGTGACGTGCGAACTGTTGGGCCGCAGACCGAGTGTATCCTCGTTCAGATCGTCGAGCGCGGTGAGCCCGCGCGGGAAGAATTCGCGGTAGACCACCCGCTCGGCAAAACCATCGACGGTGCGGAAACCAAGCTGCTTGGCCAGGGCATCAACCCCCTCCCCGACCAGCCGCCGGTTGCGTGAGCCCAAGGTCGAAAGCCGATTGCGCACGACCACCCAGTCGGTCAGACCGCCATCCACCAGACGGCGCTGGCGGCGCGCTTCGCGGACCATCTCGGCATAATGGCTAACCCCCGCCACCTCGAAACTGATCGGATCGATTGTGCCGAGAACGTCGAAGTCGACAAAACTGTCGTTCAAGGGCGTGATCAGGGTGTCCGCCATCGAATGGGCGAGACGCATCATGTAGGAATCGTTCCCCGGCGTATCGATGACGACAAAGTCGTGACTTTGCTCGACCGAGCTTACCGCCTGAGCAAACGCAGCGAATTCTTGGGCTTCGATTTCATCGAGCCGCATGCCGCTGCCGCGTGCGACACAATAATGCACAGGGATTTCCAGTTTAATGCCGGTACGCGCGGCCCATTCCCGGCGGTTCTCGATATAGTGGCTGAAGCTCTTCTGGCGTGAATCGAGATCGATCGTGGCGACCCGCTGGCCGGCCTGCAGCAGTGCGACGGCGACGTGCATCGCCGTGGTCGACTTCCCGGAGCCGCCTTTTTCGTTCCCAAGGACAATGACATGCGCCGAGAACGGACGGCCAAGCTCCGCCTGCATCAACATAGGACGCAACCCCTGCGTTGCCACTACTCTCGGAATTTGCAACGCGTAGCGTCAAGATACAGCATCGATCGAAATAAGTTAATCATAAACAAATGATGCACTGACGAAACGCGCCCGGGTGTGCTCACGCTGCAACGTCGTCATGAAAACTTCGAGACGAACCAAGCATCTTCCGCGCGTCATCCGCACCGTACCCGCGCTGCGCCGCGCCGTGGCGAATTTCCGCGCGCGCGGCGGTAAAATCGCATTGGTGCCGACCATGGGCGCGCTGCACGAAGGGCATTTTTCGCTCATAGGCAGGGCGCGAAACCGTGCCGATCGGGTGATCGTCTCGATATTCGTTAATCCGGCCCAGTTCGCCCCGAACGAAGACCTCAACACCTATCCGCGCTCCTTTGACGCCGATATTGCCGCCTTGGCGGAACTCAAAGTCGAACTGGTCTGGGCGCCTGCGGTGCCAACGATGTATCCAGCCGGCTTCGCCACGCGAATCGTACCGGAGGGGCCGGCCACCGCCGGGCTCGAAGATGCCATCCGCCCACATTTTTTCGCTGGCGTAGCGACTGTGGTCGCCAAGCTCCTGATCCAATGCGAGCCTGACATCGCAGTATTCGGAGAGAAGGATTATCAGCAGCTCAAAGTTGTTACGCAACTTGCCCGCGATCTCGACCTCAAATGCCGTATTCTCGGTGTGCCGATCGTGCGCGAGCCCGATGGCTTGGCGCTATCCTCGCGCAACCGTTACCTGAGCCCGAGCGAACGGCAAGCCGCGCCAATGCTTTACCGCGCGCTCAAAGAATGTGCCGGAAAGATTGCCTCGGGCGCGCCGCTTGACGCTGTGCTCGACTATGGGCGGAAGGCGATCGCGCGCGCCGGCTTGCGACTCGATTATTTCGAGGCCCGCAATGCCAATACACTTAAGTCGCTCACCGCGCCGAGTGGCGAGCCGATTCGACTCCTCGCCGCAGCGCAGATCGGTACGACGCGGCTGATCGATAATGTCGCGGTATAGTTCAAGCCGATCCTATTTCGCCGCAGCCAGTTTCATTGGATCTCTTACGTTCGGATAGGTCTCGAATTCCTCGCTCCAAAGCTGGCCATCGCTCTTCACCACTTTGCGGATGTAGATATTACTGACGATGTCGCGGGTGTCCGGATCGATAGAGACCGGGCCGCGCGGGCTTTCCCAGGCCATGCCTTTCATCGCCGCGATCAATGCCTCGCCCTCGGAATTGCCGCCGGTCTTTTTCAGCGCCTCATAGATCAGATGCAAGCCGTCATAGCCGCCGAGCGAAACGAAATCCGGACGGAAGCCGTTCGCCTTTTGAATGCCCGCCACATAGGTCTTGTTGAGCGCGGAATCGTGCGCGGCGGAATACGGCCCGGCGGTAATCATCCCGACCATCTGATCGCCCATATTGTTGAGATCGTCGTCATCGGTAAGGTCACCCGGACCGATGACTTTGATGCCCGATCTAGCTAGCCCGCGTTCGGCGAATTGTTTGGCGAAAATCGGCGCCTGCGTACCCGGAAAATAGATAAAGGCGGTGTCCGGCTTTATATCGCCAATGCGCTGCAAGAACGGCGCGAAGTCTGGATTGGCAAGCGGTATGCGGATCGATTCCGCAATTTCGCCGCCGACTTGTTTGAATCGTGTCGTGAACGCCGTTTCCGCCTCAACGCCTGGCGCCCAATCGTTGACCAGGGTGACGATGCGCTTGCTGCCGTTCTTGGCTGCCCATTCGGCGAGAACCCACGATTGCGGAGCCAAAATAAATCCGGCGCGCACAAAATAGGGTGATTTTGTCGTCGTGATCGAGGCGCCTGAACTCATCACCAAAGTGGCTTTCTTGGATTCGGTCACAAGCGGCGCGATAGCGAGCGCCGTCGGCGTGATGCCGATGCCGAGGATGTCGACCTTTTGGTCGACAATCATCTCCTGGATAAGCCGGCGCGCATTATCGGCAACCCCGCCGTCGTCGCGGATCGTGATCTGAATCTGGCGGCCAGCGACGGTATCACCGTGCTGTTGCATGTAGAATTTGAGCGCGGCCTGCAATTGCCGACCCACCGCGTTGAAGCCGGCGCCGGTCAGCGGCATGCTGATGCCGATCTTCAGCGGCGTTTCCGCAGCCGCAGTGCGGGCTAGTAATCCGCTCGCCGTCGTCGCCGCGATCCCCTTAAGCACTGTCCGACGCAGCATTTAGGCCC
>CATPBC010000494.1 GCA_955652195.1 uncultured Xanthobacteraceae bacterium
GACGCATTCCAGTCTGGCCGATGGGCGCGGCGTTGCCGGGTTGGGTGATCGAACGCTCAATAGGCGCGGCGGTAGGCGCGGTGGGGGTGGCGGGTGGCGCCGAGAACGTGCGCGTGCCTCGGCTGCCTCCTGAGAAGCCGCCACCGACGCGTGCATGCGCATCAGCAGAGACCAAGACAAACGCCGTGGCGATTGCGCCAAGCGTAATCAACCAGCGATTACGAAACATGAGAATTTAGCTCCCGGCTTATCGGCATCTAAACAGTAAGTACGCGCTGTACAACTTATAAGGGGTCGGCTGACTTATAAGGAGGGTCAGCCACCCAGGCGCTGTCCTGTCACATAGTCCCTTCTCGGTCCCTTCTCGCCTATGGCGGGCCCCCACGTCTTAATTGTTTGGACTAAAGAGACATGGATGGCCGAACAAGTCCGGCCATGGCGGGCGGGCGGGCTGCCGGTTCAATGCGAGGTCATCCAGCGCTAGTCCGCCCACTTCAACGGAAAACATCTTCTCGCCGATTCCGAATGCGATACACTGACGCTGCTGGTGCGACCCCAACGCGGCGCAAAAGCCGCGCTTAAATGCGCGATTATGTCTAGTTTGGGAATTTCGATCGCGTAGCTGGGGATGGCTCGCATGACGTGGTTCGCATGACGTGGTTCGCATGACATGGCTCGCATGACGTGGTTCGCATGACCTGGTCGATCATCGCTCGCGATCGAGATACCGGGCAATTCGGAATTGCCGTTGCGACTTTTTTCTTTGCTGCCGGCGCACTCGTTCCCCATGTCAAATCGCGCGTCGGCGCGATAGCGACCCAAGCATTGGTCAATCCTTTTTACGGCACGGACGGTTTACGTCTGCTGGAGCAAGGCGCAACTGCGCCGGAAGTCGTGCGCAAGATAATCGCCGCCGATCCTGGGCGCGACCATCGTCAGGTCCACATCATCGATTCGCAAGGCCGCACCGCTGCCCATACTGGGAAAAGCTGCGTAGGTTGGTGCGGACACATTGAGAATGACAATTTTTCGGTTGCCGGCAACATGCTCGCGGGAGCGAGCGTCATTGGGGACACAGCGTCCGCCTATATAAGGAGTGCATCGCTGCGTTTTCCGCGCCGACTAATCGCCGCGATGCGCGCCGGCGAGGCGGCTGGCGGCGACAAGCGCGGAAAACAATCGGCCGCGCTGATCATTTGTGGCGAGGAGGAGTGGTCGGATCTCAACCTTCGGGTCGACGATCACGCCGATCCGCTTGCCGAGCTTGAGCGCCTTGAAAATGTCAGCCGCGAGCGTTTCGTGCACTTCATGCGAATGCTGCCGAACCGAAGCAACCGCGTCGGCGTGACCGATCGCCAGCTTATCGAAAGTAAAATCGCTGAAGCTCGCGCTGCGGAACGCTCATCGTGAGTAGCGCCGACTCGCTTCTGCACATCGAGAATCTCAAAGTCATTTTTCGTGGCGACCGGGGAAGAACGACCCACGCAGTCGATTGCGTCGATCTGACCGTCGGACGCGGACAGACTTTGGGGCTTGTCGGCGAATCCGGCTGCGGCAAGACCGTCACCGCGCTCTCGATCATGGGATTGCTGCCAAAGGGTGCGGCCGAGGTGTCGGGCCGAATTGATTTTGGCGGCGTCGATTTGCTTTCCTTGTCGGATCGCGAGATGCGCAACATGCGCGGCGATCGGCTGGCGATGATTTTCCAGGAACCGATGACCTCGCTCAACCCGGTTTACTCGATCGGCGAACAGATTGCGGAGAGCCTGATCCGCCACCGCGGACTGTCTCGACATGACGCCCGCGCCCGGACCATCGAACTGCTGCGAATTGTTAAAATTCCATCGCCGGAGGAACGCGTCGACGAATATCCACATCGGCTTTCCGGTGGGATGCGTCAACGGGCGATGATTGCTCTCGCGCTTGCCTGCGATCCGACGCTGTTGATCGCAGATGAGCCAACGACGGCGCTCGACGTCACTATTCAGGCGCAGATCCTCGATCTCATCCGCGATCTGAAGGCTTCCACCGGCGTCACAATAATTCTCATTTCCCACGACCTTGGCGTGGTCGCCGAGCTTTGCGATAAGGTTGCCGTCATGTATGCGGGCGAGATCGTTGAGTGTGCGCCCGTCGACGTGTTGTTTGCGGCTCCGCAGCATCCTTATACGATAGGGTTGCTCGGCTCCATTCCGCGGCTCGATCAGAGAGACAGCGAGCTCACCACTATCGATGGTATCGTGCCGAATCTGGCCGCGCTGCCGCCGGGATGCCGGTTTGCTCCGCGTTGCCCATTCGTGCGCGAATTCTGCACGCACGCTTTGCCGAAAATGACACCGGTCGGTGTCGATCATGTATCGCGTTGCATGCGCGCGCCGCTCGAGCAGATCCTGTCATGAGGTCGCCATTGCTCGAGGTCGAGAACCTTGGCCGGCAATTCGTTGCTCGCCGTTCGGCCTTTGGCCGTCCAACCGCCACCGTGACGGCGGTGGATGCGGTGAGCTTTTCGCTGGACGCCGGCACAACGCTCGCGCTCGTCGGCGAATCCGGATGCGGTAAGACGACGCTCGGCCGGCTGTTGCTGCGATTGATCGATCCGACGGCAGGGCGGATTTATTTCGACGGCCGGGATGTCACGACTCTCAGAGAGAGCGAACTCAAGTCCCTTCGGCGGAACGCCCAGCTCGTATTCCAGGACCCCTATGCTTCGCTCAACCCGCGCATGACCATAGGCCAGATTCTCGCCGAGCCCTTAGGCTTGCACGAAGTGGTGCCGCGGTCACATCGCGCCGAGCGCGTGCGCGAGCTTTTGCGGCTTGTCGGGCTTGAGCCGCGCGCGGCGCGGCTTTATCCGCATGAATTCTCAGGCGGTCAGCGCCAGCGTATTGCGATTGCGCGCGCGCTTGCGGTCAAGCCGAAGCTCATCGTTTGCGATGAGCCGGTGTCCGCGCTTGACGTTTCGATCCGCGCACAGGTGCTCAATTTGTTGCGCGACTTGCAACAGCGATTTGGCCTTGCCTACATTTTTATTTCGCACGACCTCGCCGTGGTGCGGCACGTGGCCGACCGCGTTGCCGTGATGCATCTCGGCCGAATTGTCGAGATTGGAAAACGCGAGGCGATATTCGGAAATCCACGGCATCCCTATACCCGTGCCCTTCTTTCCGCCATTCCAGTGCCCGCCCCGGGCGCTAAGCGCGAACGGATCGTCCTGCGCGGCGAGATGCCGAGCGCTCTGCATCCGCCCGACGGCTGCGCGTTCCATACGCGCTGTCCCGTGGCGGTTGCGCGCTGCCGGATTGAGCGGCCGGAACTGGCAGGAGTGATACACGCCACTGCGTGCCACCGCGCCGACGAACTGCCGCCGGCGGCTGACATCGTTCCCCGCCACGAGGGCGGGTCGCAGATTTTAGAGCAGCTCATGAATGCTTTTCGCCGCCGGCCGGATGGGCAGGACGGCGCCGGTGTTGATACACTCGAAAAGACCGCCGAAAAAACCGCCGAGAACCCGCAATAGCGAGGGGGGAAACGATGAAGACGCTCCGAGTGGCGGCTGCTGCCGCGCTTCTGATTGCATCCACGGGTATTGCGTCCGCGCAGACTACACTGCGCATCGGACTTGCCGAGGACCCCGATGTTCTCGATCCAACTCTGGCGCGGACATATGTCGGCCGCATCGTCTTTGCTTCGTTTTGCGACAAGCTGTTTGACATCGACGAAAAGCTCAACGTCGTGCCTCAGCTTGCGCTCGGCTATGAAATTGCGCCCGACGGGCTGGCGATGACGATCAACCTGCGCCCGAATGTTAAATTTCACGATGGCGAGAAATTCGATGCCGAAGCGGCAAAATACTCGCTGGAGCGGCACATGACTATGGTCGGCTCGTTTCGTAAGCCGGAACTCGCCGCGGTCGACCACGTCGACGTCGTCAATCCGCTCGCCATCAAAATCGTTCTCAAAGCACCGTTTGCTCCGCTGCTCGCGCAGCTCACCGACCGAGCCGGCATGATGGTGTCGCCGAAAGCCGCAACGGCGGCAGGCGACAAGTTCGGACTGCATCCAGTCTGCGCCGGACCGTACAAGTTTGTCGAACGCGTGCCGCAGGATCGGATCATTGGCGAGAAATTCGCCGACTACTGGAACAAAGACAACGTCCACATCGATCGCGTTGTTTATTTGCCGATAACCGAGGACACAGTGCGTCTCGCCAATCTGCGGAGCGGCGGGCTCGATCTCATCGAACGGGTGCTTGCGACAGATATCAAGGATATCCGCTCGGATCCGAAGCTTAAGCTCGCGACCGCACTCGGGATCGGCTATTGGGGCCTCGACGTCAATGTCGGCAATGGCGAGCGCGCGAAAAATCCGCTCGGCAGTTCTGCCAAAGTACGCCAGGCGCTCGACGCTGCTATCGATCGTGAGGCGCTCAATCAAGTTGTCTTTAACGGCGAATTTGTTCCCGGCAACCAGTGGGTCAGCCCAGAAAATTCCTATTACCAGCAGGCCTTCCCAGTCCCTAAACGCGACCTTGCCAAAGCCAAGGCGTTACTCAAAGAGGGCGGCGTTACCGCGCCTTTTGACGTTGATTTCATGGTTCCCAAAGGGGCGGAGCCGCAGGCGGTCGCTGAGGTTATTCAGGCGATGGCGGCGGAAGTCGGCATCAACTTAAAGA
>CATPBC010000495.1 GCA_955652195.1 uncultured Xanthobacteraceae bacterium
CAAGGCGCCGATGCAGCATCATGAAGGCGGCTACTATATCCGCCTTCTGGCGCGCGACCGGCCCGGCACGGCGGCCACTATCGCCCGGCGTCTCGCGCAGCAAAAGATTTCGTTGGAATCGATCGTGCAACGCCACGACACTGGATCGCGCGGCGCCGCGCAACCGGGCCGCTCCGGCGAGGCGGTACCAGTGATCTTGATCACCTATGCCACTAGCGAAGACGCCGTCCACAAGGCCCTTGCCGCGGTGCGCCGCGATCGGGTTGTTTATGGCCGGCCGCAGGTTATTCGTATCGAACGCGCGTGACGCTGCGATAACCGGCGCCTTAGAGATTCTCGCATTCGGAGCCGCTTCATGTCTGCCAAGCCGGTCGGTCAGGATTCCCGCCTCGAGCGCGCCCTGTCGCTTGAGATCGTGCGGGTGACCGAGCGCGCAGCAGTTGCCGCCGCTCGGCTGCGCGGTCGCGGCGCGGAAAAGAAATCCGACCAGGCTGCCGTCGATGCCATGCGCCGCGAACTGAGCGGCCTTGCGATCGACGGCACGGTTGTGATCGGCGAGGGCGAGATGGATGAGGCGCCGATGTTGTTCATCGGCGAGAAGGTCGGCACCGGATCCGGGCCGAAAGTCGATATCGCGGTCGATCCACTGGAGGGCACGACGCTTTGTGCCAAGAATATGCCGGGGGCCATCGCCACGCTCGCTTTGGCGCAGGACGGCACACTTTTGCACGCACCCGACATCTATATGGACAAGATCGCGGTCGGGCCTGGCTACCCGAGAAGCGTCGTCGATCTCGATGCGCCGGCCGATGAAAACATCGTCAATTTGGCCAAGGCCAAAGGCGTCAAACCCGAGGCGATCACCGCCATGATCCTCGATCGGCCACGCCATGCCGATCTGATTGGCGCGGTACGCAAAGCCGGCGCTGCCGTGAGTCTGATCACCGACGGTGACGTCGCCGGCGTCATCCACACTGCCGATCCGGAGAAAACCGGCATCGACATCTATCTTGGAATAGGCGGGGCGCCCGAAGGCGTGTTAGCGGCGGCGGCGCTGCGCTGCATCGGCGGTCAGATGCAGACCAGGCTGGTGCTCGATACTGAGGAAAAGCGCGAGCGCGCCGCCAAAATGGGCATCAAGGATCCGCGCCGCAAATACCAGATCGAGGACATGGTCAAAGGCGAGTGCCTATTCGCGGCAACCGGCGTCACCGACGGCCGCATGCTGCGTGGCGTGCAGTTCGGCAGAGACGTCATCGAGACCGACACGGTGGTCATGCGCTCGACCAGCGGAACCATCCGCTGGATCAGGGCCGAGCATCGGCATCTGGACAAGTTCAAATAACGCGAGAGGCTAGTGCGGTGGATTTGAAGTTCCTACAGTTCAGTCGGAAGCTCGCATAGGAGCTTCAAATCCAAAAACCGCGCTAGAATTATATATTTGCTAGTGTTCCTTTGATTCCGAAGTTCGCATGAGAGCGTGCCGATAAAGCGTGCGAACTTCGGAATCGGGACACTAGGGCCAGGCCGATTATCCGGGCCGCAACTCGCGCACGGGGATAGCGGGGTTACGGGGATAACGAGCTTTGACCCTGATTCGTTGAATCAGATAGCGTCATTCCGAATCGCCGCGCCGCGTTGCGCCGCGGCGCTGGAACGGCGGCAATGCTCGAAAAACGCTTATTCCTCGGCGTCGACAATTCGGCGACCGGCCGCGCGTGGCGCGATCGGCTCGACGAACGCGGCGCCGCGCGGGCGCTTGCGATCGCACAACGTCATGCGCTGCCCGAATTACTCGCTCGCATCATCGCTGGCCGGGATGTCGAGGCCGATGCGGTGGACACGTTTCTCGATCCAACGATCAAGCGCGCGATGCCCGATCCGCATGTGCTCACCGCCATGAAAGAGGCGGCGGTGCGGATCGCTGACGCCGCGACACGCGGCGAAACGGTCGCGATTTTCGGCGACTATGACGTGGACGGCGCAACGTCGGCGGCACTACTTGCCCGCTTTCTCCGGCACTGCGGCATCGAGCCAATCATCCACATTCCCGACCGGCTGTTCGAAGGCTATGGGCCGAATGTCGAAGCCGTGCGTGCACTGGCCGAGCGCGGCGCCACGCTCCTCGTCTGCGTTGATTGCGGCACAACCAGCATCGCCGCGCTCGCCGAGGCGAAAACGCGGGGTCTCGATGTTGTGGTCATCGATCACCATCAAGCCGACGAGGAGCTACCGCCGGCACTGGCGATTGTAAATCCCAACCGGCGCGACGACCTCTCGGGGCTCGGCCATCTCGCTGCTGCCGGACTGACTTTCATGGCGGTCGTTGCCGTCAATCGCGTCTTGCGCGAGCGCGGCTTTTGGCAAACCGACCGGCCGGAGCCCGATCTGCTCGCCTTCCTCGATGACGTCGCGCTCGGCACGGTTGCCGACGTGGTGCCGCTCATCGGGCTCAATCGCGCCTTCGTCGCAAAGGGATTGATTGCGCTGCGCCGGCGCGAGCGGCCGGGATATGTCAGCCTGATGGACATGGCGCGACTGGCCGGCCCGCCGGAGGCTTGGCATCTGGGTTTCCTGCTGGGGCCACGGATCAATGCCGGCGGCCGAATCGGCCGCGCCGATTTGGGCGTGCGGCTCTTGCTCGAAAACGATCCGATCGAGGCCGCCAAGATCGCCGCCGAGCTGGATCGGCTTAACCGCGAGCGGCAAGTCATCGAACAGGAGACGTTGGCCCAGGCCGAAGCCGAAGCGGATGCGGCGTTAGGCCTCGAGGACAAGGGCGCGGTCGTCGTCACCGCCGCAGAAGGCTGGCACCCTGGAATCGTCGGCCTTGTCGCTGCGCGCTTAAAGGAAAAGTTCGGCCGTCCCGCTTTTGCGATTGCGCTCGAACCCGGCGGGGGCGGGACCGGCTCCGGCCGCTCCATTTCCGGGGTCGATATCGGGCGTGCCGTGCGTCGCGCGGTGGCCGAGGGCCTGCTTATCAAAGGCGGCGGGCACGCCATGGCGGCGGGTGTGACGCTACGCAAGAATGCCCTCGCGGAGTTCCGTGCTTTTCTCGAAGCGACGCTTGCCGCCGATGTCGAGAAGGCACGCCGCGCCAGCGGGCTGCTAATCGATGGAGCGATAAGTGCGGCAGCAGCGGATGGTAGTCTCCTCGCCATGATCGCACGGGCCGCGCCATTTGGCTCCGGCAATCCGGAGCCGATCATCGCGCTTCCGGCGCATACCGTGACTTACGCCGAAGAAGTCGGTCAGGCGCATATGCGGGTGCGGCTCAAAGCCGGCGACGGCGCCGCAGTGAATGCGATCGCGTTCCGCGCCGTCGGCCAAAAGCTCGGCATTGCGCTGCGCAACAGTCGCGGCCGGCAGGTGCACGCTGCCGGTTGTTTTGCGCTCGACCGTTGGCAGGGCGAGGAGCGCGTGCAGTTCAAATTGACCGATATTGCGCCGGCGGAACCATTCACTGGGCAATAAGCGCGAATGCGCTAAGGCTTCTCTGCACACCAGACGCCGCGGGCCTGACGGATCATGTCCTCGGGATTATTGAATTGGCCGAGCGGGCCGAGCTCTTTTTTGCCGCTCGGATCGTAAAGCCAATACCAGTCATAACTGCCGCCCAACATGAAATAGCGGCGGGACAGCACGACCAAGCGATCCTTGTATCTGTTCGGGCAGAAGCTCAGCACCAGAATGCCTTTGGCGGGCATCAGGAAATGCTCCTCACCGGCGCGCATGTCGTAGACGTGCAGCGCACCCGATGCAGCCCAGGCCGGCGTGAGAAAATAAAGCCGGCGGCCGTCGGAGCTGAATTGCTTGCTTCTAAAATCGCAGAGCTGGCGCGCGGGCTCGCCTTTGCGGCCCATCAGCAGGACCTGGTCGCTGCTGCCGTCCACATTGATGCGCCGTAACTGGTCGGGCCGCGGCTCGGTGGGACAGACTTGGTTGAATTCGTAGGTGCGCGGACTGCGGCCGCGGCCTTGCCGCGTGTAGACGACAGAGGCGCCGTTAGGCGAAAGCACCGGATCGAGATCCATCTCAGACGTGGTGAGCTTGGTGCTGCTGCCGTTGCGCTCGATGACAATGTTGCCGGCGTCGCTATAAACGCGCGTCGCTTGCGCCTGCGCGGCGACGGTGCCGGACAGCAATATGACGAGACCCAGAATGCGTTTCATCTAAAGTGTTGCCCGAGCGCCGCTCGACGCAGGGCTGAAAAGCGAGGCCGCCATGCCATCAGCCATCTTGGCATGGCCGGCGCGGAGCGGCTATCACGATACGACAGATCGCTCGCAAATCATGACAGCAAATCGTGGGACGAAGTGAAATGGCCAAGCTCAATCTCTCGGTCGCGGTGGGCGACTATGATCGAACGCGTGCCCTGATCGACGGCAGCGTTGCGATCGACGGCGTCGATCCGGTCTACATGACGCTCGTCCCTGAGGAGATATTCTTTCGCGCCTTCCGCGCCGCCGAGTTCGATATCTGCGAACTGTCGCTGTCGAGCTACACGGTCAAGACCGCGCAAAACGACTGTCCCTATATCGCCGTGCCCGCTTTCGTCTCGCGCGCCTTTCGCCACACGTCGATCTATGTGCGAACCGACCGGATCAAAAAGCCGCAAGACCTCAAGGGCCGCAAAGTCGGCGTACCGGAATATCAGTTGACCGCCAATGTCTGGGCGCGCTCCCTCCTTGAGGACGACTATGGCGTCAAGCGCTCGGACATCCATTGGATCCGTGGCGGTATCGAACAGGCCGGCCGGCCGGAAAAAATCACGATCAAGTTGCCGCCCGGCGTACGGCTCGAAAACGCGCCCGACGGCGCCACCATTTCCGGGCTGCTCGAGGCCGGTGAAATCGATGGCTTTATCGCACCGCGGCCGCCGACGCTGATCGAGAAAGGTCATCCGCATGTGGGCTGGCTGTTTCCCGATCCGACGGCGGTGGCGAAGGACTATTTCAAACGCACCGGCTTTTTTCCAATCATGCACGTCGTCGGCATCCGGCGCGAGCTTGCCGAGCGGCATCCATGGCTTCCTGGCGCCGTGTACAAGGCATTCGAGCAAGCCAAAGCGGCGGGACTGAAAAAACTGTCGGACACCTCGGCGACGAAAGTGACCCTGCCATTTGTCGAGGAGCGGCTTAGCGAAGCACGCGCACTGATGGGCGATGATTTCTGGTCATACGGCGTCGAAGCAAACCGCAAGGCGCTCGACTATTTCCTGGCGCAGCACCACGCCGAGGGCCTGTCACCGCGCCGCGTGGCGGTGGACGAACTCTTTCACTCGTCGACCTATGAGACGTTTAAGCTGTAGGTAGCAAATCATAGGTCGCAAGTTGTAGGGCGCGGTGCCTGGGGCACCCGATTCCAATATAAGGCCGCAAGCCGGAAAGCTGGGAAACAGCAAGGCGGCATTCACAAATCGCGTCAGCAGCAGGATTTGTCTCTTCTTGATTGGTCTTTCCGCCCCGCTCTATGCTAAGATCGTCCCTGAGCGAAGGCGTTCCGGCCAGCTGCGAATATGGTCAGGGCCTTCGCGAGGGGGGTTAAAGAGCCGATGAACATGATCAGAAAGTTTATTCTTGCGGCCGCCGCTACGGCGGTTGCGACCTCGTTCTTGCCGTCTTCGTCCTTCGCCAAGAAATCACACAAAGCAAAAGAGCCGCCGTGCAGTATGGGTCAGGCCTGCACGGATAAGCCCGACAAGGTAAGTAAATTCACCGGCTGGGCGACCGCCAAGAGATGCTCCTATGAGGGCAAGATGTATCAGGACGTCTTTCCCTGCTACAAGCCGAGCGGCATGTGCCCCGCGGCCACATGCAAGTCGAAGAAGTAACTGCGTTCGTTTTTCAGACTCGCGATCGGCCCGAGTACACGCCCTAGCTTCCGCCGCGCGTCATCGCTGCGGTCATCGCCGCCGTATAGCCCGGCTCGACACGAACATCGACGACGGCTACCTGACCGGCATCCACGGCGGCAATCGCTTGCTGGAGCGCGCCGGTGAGATCGCTGGGCTTGGTCACCGGACCGAATCCGGCGGCGCCTTGGGCGCGGCCCATGGCAGCCAGATCGACCTCCGGGTCGGCCATGCGCTGGCCGATCCATTTGTTCTCGATCGGGCGATTGCGCGCCCGCGCCATGCGCTCCTGGTGCAGTTCGTCATTGTAAAAGGAACGGTTGTTCGCGAGCACGAACAATAGCGGAATCTTGTAATGCACCGCGGTCCACAGCGCAGTCACGCCCATCAGGAAATCACCATCGCCGCAGACCGCGATCGGCAGCCGGCCGGAGCCTTTGAGCGCCAGCGCCGCACCCACCGAAATGCCGGGACCGCCGCCAACCCCGCCGCCGCCGTCCGAGCCGATATAATCGAGCGGGTGCCGGAGCACGATCCAGCTATCGTCCCACGACAGCGGCAGATGCGTGTAAGTGACGGTGCGGTTTCCCAGAACTTTGCGCAAAGCGCGGGCGATATGTTCGTTAGTGAAACCGGCCGGCTCGTTTTCCGCTCTCCGCCGCGGCGTTGGCATCGCGTGCGGCTTTGCGCTTTTGCCAATCTCCTTGACGAGTTCCGGGACGATCATGTCAGGGTCTGCCGACAACAATAGATCGACTGGAGGCAGTCCCTGGTGATCCATGCTCCAGCCGTTGTGAATGCGATGGTCGAGCGAAATTTGGATCACTTTCGCTGACGGCGAGGGGCCGAAAAAGCGCAGCGCGCCGGCAAGGTCGACCCAATCGAGGCTCAGCACCACATCGACATTTTTCAACCCTTCGACGCTATCGGGCGTGATCGCCCGCGGCGAGCCGACATAAAGCGGATGGTCAGTCGGGAAAGTGGCGCCGATCTTGAGATCGGTGACGACGCGCGCATTCAAGGCCTCGGCGAGCGCGACGCGTGCATCCCAGGCTGGCATGCTGCGTGAGGCGCGGCCGGCAAGCACCAAGACCTGCTTTGCACCTTTGAGAACGGCTGCCGCTTCGCGGATGAGCTCGGCGGGCGCCGCGGTAGCCACCGGCGGCATGTAACGCACCACGTCGATCGGCGGCAGCGGTTCGGACACTCTGGCTTCTTGCAACTCGGCGTCGAAGTTGATGTAGACCGGACCGCATGGGGCCGTGTTGGCAATCCAAGTGCCGCGCAAAATGGCTTCGCGCGCGGCGCCCGGCGACGACGGCTGATCGTCCCATTTGGTATATTCACGCACCAGCGCGCCCTGATCGCGCGCGGTGTGGATCCAATCGATCCAAGGCCGGCGCTTGGCCGCGTCGACAGGTCCGGTGGCGCCCAGCACCACGACCGGCATGCGGTCGCACCAGGCGTTGAACATTGCCATGGTTGCGTGCATCAGGCCGACATTCGAATGCACCGCCGTGACCATGGCCTTGCCGGTCACTTTGGCATAGCCATGCGCGATGGCGACGGCGGCCTCCTCGTGCAGGCAAAGCAGCATCTGCGGCTTGGTATTGCCGAGATAATTGACAATGCTGTCGTGCAATCCGCGGTAGCTCGCGCCCGGCGTGAGCGCGATATAGGGAACATCGAGCGCGCGTAATGCGTCGGCAATCACGTCGCTGCCGAAACCAGGTGCATTGACGCCGGCCGGCGTCGGACGTTCGACCGCAGCGACCACAGGGTCTGCGTCATTGGCCTTGGCGTGTGCGGTTGCGGAAGAGGGCGGCGTCATAGCGAATTCCTTTGAGGACGTTGCTTTAGCGTGCGGTCCTTCGGCGGGCTCGGCGCCATCCAACCGGATCGCCAGCCAATGCACAAGACGGCTGGCACAGACCGCCCGGGCCCCTGGCCGGGCGGGCCACGATCGAGGCTACGATCGAGGTTACGATGCTCGGCGCAAGCGGGTGAGCAGTCCCACCCCAGGATAGCCGTCGGCCGGTTCGATGCCGAATTTGCGCTGGTAATTACGTACGGCAATGGTCGTGGCATTGCCGATGCGGCCGTCGGCACCGCCAGTGTCGAAGCCGCGTGTGGTGAGCCGGCGCTGGATTTCCTCGATCTCGGCAAGCGTCGGCGCCGGCTCGCTGCCGGGAAACTGTTGAACGAAAGGCGGCCGGCCGATGCAGCGATCGCCCAGATAGACGAGACCAAGCGCGTAACTCATCGCCGGATTGTAGCTGCGCGCAGCGAAGAAATTCTGGCCCAGCAGGAAAGCAGGACCGCCGGCGACCGGAACCCAGACGCGCGCCGTGGCGTTTGGCTGCGGGTAGGGCTGGCCGTCGGCGCGAACAATCCCGAGCGCCTGCCAGGCGGCGTAAGTTCGTGAAGCTTTGCCGCTGATCGGGTGTGGCATGCGCACTTCATAGCCCCAATGCTCGCCGCGGCGATAATTGCCGCGCTCGACGAAATAGCGCGCGGTCGTCGCGAGCGCGTCGTCCGGCGGGCCGTACGGGGAAATCTTGCCGTCGCCATTATAGTCGATGCCCATATGCAGCCAGACTTCGGGCATCCATTGCGTGTGACCCATGGCGCCGGCCCAGGAGCCGATCATTTGTTCGGGCGTGCTCATGCCGCGCTGAACGATCATGAGCGCGTTGATCAATTCGCTTTCCCAATAGCTGCGGCGGCGCGGCTCGCCCCAGGCGAGCGTCGCGAGCGAGGGAATGACTGGCCGCATATGATTCTTTTCCACGACGGGATCGCCGAACGCGGACTCAATGCCCCAAACGCCGAGCATGAACGAAGGCTCGACGCCGATATCGTGCGCAATGCGCGAAAATAACGGCGCGTATTCTGTGGCTTTTGCCTTGCCGGCGGTGACCTTCCATTCGGTGGTGGCGCGATTGAGATATTGCCAGAGCTGCTGGTTGAATTCCGGCTGATTATGGATAGCCGTGAGCCCGGTCATGTCGGGCTGTACGCCGCGCATCGCCCGCGTATAGGTCTCGTCGCTGATGCCGCGCGCCACGGCCTTGCTGCGGAATGCGGCTACCCACTGGTCGAAGCCGGTGTCGGCGCGCGCGGCATACGGCGCGAACAGATTTGCAACGCTGCCGGCTACCCCAACCAGCATGGCGCGTCGCGTCGGACGGGGAGTGGTCTCTGTAGTGATGACGGCTTTAGTTCTCACAGCCACACCATGGACGAGGGCCGGCTGTCGCATTCATTTGTGGCGGCGTTAAGGGGCAACGACCTCGAACCAAAATCTTGAGCCTGCCGGGCGGATAGCTACTGATGCGCGGCCTGGATGCGGTCAGGTGTTCCCAGTTTTTCGATCAGGCCGTCAAGGCTGTTGGCAAAACTATCGACGTCGAAGTTGAGCGGATCGTCATGGCCATTGGTAATCTCGGCATCGATCGCTGCATGAAAGGCCGGAATGAGCCATCGTTCGGCGCGAACGCTGGCGATCACGTAGAGCAGCGCGAGCCGATCGTATTGCGCCGGCGTGAAAGCCGGATCGGGCGATCGCGCATCGTTGCGCCGGCCGCGACCAGGCGCGCTGCGGCGCGGCTGAATCATTTCATTGTGCAGGAATAGTCCTTTCAGCGCGCCGCCAAATTCTGCCGCTTGCTCGAATTTCGTTTCGCGCCAGGGAACCGAATAATCGTGCGCGAGGAGCAGTTCACCGGTGCGGTTGATGACGATGTGCGCTTTGCTCCAGCCGTCGTGACACTCAAAATTCCGCAAATCGTTGAGCTTGCCACCGCCATCGATGTCTTCGGGAAAGGAGCGGCGGCCGAAATTGGGCCCGCTGGTATCGTGGATCACGAAGTAGCGCGCCATCGGCGCTTCAAGTTGATTGTCGTGGGCGCGCGACACCGGCAGCCAGAGAAAATCGCCGAACTCACCCTCGAGACTCAGTGTGGCGAGATAATCGCTCAGCACGGCGCGCGACGGCAATCCGGTCGTTTGTCCGATACGCCCGGCGAGCGCAAGCGGCAGGCTTGGCAAGGGCGGCACTAGGTTTCGCGTGCTATCCATGCCGCGCATTAAGCACATCGCTTGTTGCACCGGAGTGCCGGCGAAACTCAATGTCTCGGAATCGAACGAACAGGCGCCCATGCTTTTGATGAAAAATAGCGCCCGGAAATGATCCGGTTTGCAGCCGGCGAATACAGCATCAAGCGGCGCGAGCAACATCGGGCCGGCGAGCGCCGCCGCGAACAGATAGTCGTGAATTTTGCTCGGTATGCGCAAGCGTCAAATCCCGACTTTGAGATTCGCTACTATCGCGATCAATTCCTGTCATGCCAACCCGCGAAGTGGCTTTTTTGATCCGCGTCCGCCGCGCGATGAATAAATATTCAGATAAAAATCGGAAAATCGGTGAACAGTGAACAAAATTCAATCTTTTGCCCGTTCGACATAGCTGCCGTCCGCCGTCATCACGACGATCTTGGTCCCCGTCGTGACAAAGGGCGGCACCGTTGTGCGCACGCCATTCGACAGCAGCGCCGGCTTATAGGAGGACGATGCGGTCTGTCCCTTCATCGTCGGCTCGGTTTCGACCACTTCCAGTACCGCTTTGGGCGGCAGTTCGATGGCGACTGCCACGCCTTCATGCAGGCTGATGGTCACCTCCATCTCCGGCTGCAGATAGGCCGTCTGGTCGCCGATGATATCGGCCGGCACCGCCACCTGGTCATAGCTTTCCATATTCATGAAATGAAAGCCGTCGCTGTCTTGATACATGAATTGATGCTTGCGGTCCTCGACGAAGGCACGTTCGACCTGATCGGTTGTCTTAAAGCGCAGCGACACCTTTACTCCATCACTGATGCGGCGGACATCGAGCTGCGTCACCGGCGTGCCTTTGCCGGGATGGATGCTCTCGGCGGCCATGACGACCCCGAGTTTGCCGTCGATTTCGACGATATTGCCTTTGCGCAACGAACTGGCGATGACTCTCACGGCTTCCTCAACATCAATGGCTTTCGGATTGGCTTTCGGATTGGCTTTCGGATTCTTGGCGCACCATACTGATCTTGAGCCTGACCGCTAGCTATTTCTGTTGTCACCGCCGGACAAGGACATGCCACACAAAGACATGCCGCACCAAGAACTGCCGCGCCAAGACATGCCGCGCGTTCCGCCGTCCTCCTCTCGCTTTTGGGCGCCTCACGTTCATGCCGACCGGCGGCCGATCCTGTTGGCGCGCAGCCGCATTGTGGCGGCGCTGCGCAGCTGGTTCGCCAGTCGCGAATTCGTCGAGGTTGAGACTGGAACCCTGCGGATCTCGCCGGGCAATGAGACCCATCTGCACGCCTTCGCCACGGCGCTCGCGACGACGGACGGCAGGACGGCGCCACTTTATCTGCGGACGTCCCCGGAATTTGCTTGCAAGAAGCTGTTGGCGGCCGGCGAGCGGCGCATCGTCGAATTCGCCAAGGTGTTTCGCAATCGCGAGCGCACGCCGTTGCATCACCCCGAATTCACGCTTCTGGAATGGTACCGTGCCGGCGAGCCTTATGGCGTGCTGATCGACGACTGCGTGGCGATGTTGCGTGAGGCCGCGCGTGCCGCGGCGGCGGCGCAGTTCACTTACCGCGGCCGATCGAGCGACCCGTTTGCTGCTCCTGAGCGGCTCACGGTCGCGGAAGCTTTCGCGCGCTTTGCCGGCATCGATCTTTTGGCGACCTTAAACAATGAGGCGGCGGCTCGCGAGCATTTTGCACATGCGGCGCAAGCTGCAGGCATCCGCATCGCCGATGACGATCGCTGGGCCGATATTTTCAGCCGCGTCTTGGTGGAGCGGATCGAGCCCCATCTCGGTATCGGCCGGTCCACGATCCTCGACGAATATCCGGCGGTACTCTCGGCCCTGGCTAAACCGGCGCGCGATCCGCGCGTCGCCGAACGCTTCGAGCTTTATGTCTGCGGCATCGAACTCGCTAACGGTTTTGGCGAACTGACCGATGCGGCCGAGCAGCGCCGGCGGCTCGAAGAGGAGATGGCCGAGAAGGAGCGGCGCTACGGCGAGCGCTATCCGCTCGACGACGATTTTCTCGCCGCGCTCGCGGTTATGCCGGAAGCATCGGGCGTTGCGCTGGGTCTCGACCGGCTTGTCATGCTGGCAACCGGCGCGTGGCGGATCGATCAGGTGCTCTGGACACCGCTCGACGATCCGTCGCAGTAGAAAGCGCATCGCTTTGACGCCATGACTCTTTGACGCCATGACTCTTTGACGCCATGACTCTTTGACGCCATGACACTTTGACGCCATGACACGTAAGGTGTCAGGCGAAAAGCAATCGGAGAAAATGAGGTTCGGCCATGCCGGCGAGAGACAAAACCCTGCGTAGCGCATCCGAACTTGTCGAAGCGCAAGTCATAAAGCCGGAGCGGCTTGCCGGTCTGCAAAAGGTCGCGGCGCGTTATGCGGTGGCGATCACGCCGGCGCTTGCCGATTTAATCGACACGGCGAACCCGCACGATCCGATTGCGCGGCAATTTGTTCCGGACGAGCGCGAGCTCGAAACGCACGCACAAGAAAACGGCGATCCGATCGGCGACGAGGCGCACAGCCCGGTCGCCGGCGTGGTTCATCGCTATCCCGATCGCGTCCTTCTGAAACTGGTCAATGCCTGCGCGGTCTATTGCCGTTTCTGCTTCCGCCGCGAGATGGTCGGGCCGGGACGCGGCGCGCTGACCGGCGCAGCGCTCACAACGGCGCTCGATTACATCGCCCGCACGTCGCAGATCTGGGAAGTGATCTTGACCGGTGGCGACCCGCTGTTACTGTCGCCGCGCCGTCTGAAAGATGTGATGACGCGACTTGCCGCGATCGATCATGTGAAAGTCATTCGCATTCACACGCGCGTTCCGATCGCGGCGCCGGAGCGAGTGACTGCGGCATCGGTGCGGGCGCTGCGCACCGGCAAAGCGACTTTTCTAGTCTTGCACGCCAATCACGCCCACGAACTTGGCGAGAAGGCGCGCGCCGCGTGCGCCCGCGTGATCGACGCCGGCATACCTATGCTCTCCCAGTCAGTTCTGCTGCGCGGCGTCAATGACGACGTCGGCACGCTCGGCGCTTTGATGCGCGCTTTGGTCGAATGCCGGATCAAACCGTATTACCTGCACCATGCCGATCTGGCGCCTGGCACCGCGCATTTCCGCACGACAATCGCCGAAGGCCAGGAGATCATGCGCGCGCTGCGCGGGCGCTATTCCGGCCTATGCCAGCCGCAATATGTGCTCGACATTCCCGGCGGCCACGGCAAATCGCCGATCGGGCCCAACTATCTGAGCCCCGATCGGACAGAGATCACCGATTTCAAAGGCGCGCGGCACGCCTATGCGGCTGCGGCGCGCTGATCATCTTCACGCGAAGCGAAGAATACCGCGGTCTCGAATTGATAGCCGCAGTCTTGGCACGACCACGTGTGCCGTACGCAGCGCTCGTTCAAATATTCAGACCAGTCGGGCGCGAGCAGCCACTCGCCGCATTGCGGACAATGGTTCTTGCTGTAGGTCGCCAATCGTGTCCGCGCTGCCCGCGTCCGTGCCGCCGTCTCGGCATGCAGAGCCATGATTCTTTCCTCCCTGAACCACACCCTCTGCCCATCGATAAGGCTAGAATCATTCCGTGGCGGCAGCAAGACAGATTTGCGTCCGCGACGTGAGCGCTTCGCGGAGAATGTGGGTAACGATCCAACGC
>CATPBC010000496.1 GCA_955652195.1 uncultured Xanthobacteraceae bacterium
ACCAGTATGGGCTCTTTGCAGGCTCGTTTAATCTTTTTTTGGGTGGACGTTGTATTGTTTATATTACCTATAATTGTGGCGGACTACATCTCGCTATTTGCAGTTCGAAACGCGCTGGGCCTGTCGAAGGTGAATATTTGGTCCTCTGTAACGTTGGCGACGCTCTCGTCACTAATAGTTCTTGCTGGCCTAATGGCGCTGCTTGCTGTTGCCGCAGCGCTCGCCTGGTGCGTGCCGTCACATCCGGCAACGGCTGCGGATTTCGTCATGAAGTTCGGCACCGCGACGATCAACGAGACGCAGCATCAGTTCATTAAATTCTACAAGGAAGAACTCGAGAAGGCTTCTGGCGGGCGCATCGAGGTGCAGATCTATCCGGCAAGCCAGCTCGGTCCGATCCCGCGCGAGATCGAAGGCGTGCAGCTCGGCAATATCCAGGGCTATATCGGGCCGGTGGATTTCTTCGTCGGCGTCGATCCGCGTTTTGGCGTGTTCTCCGCGCCGATGCTGTTCCGCGACGAGCCGAACGCCGCCGCAACGGTCCATGATCCGGCGGTGCAAAAAGCGATGTTCGATCTAGCGGGGCCGAAGCGCATGGTCGGCATCGCCACTTTGGACCTCGGGTCGTCCAATTATGGCGCGAAGAATGCGATCATGCGGCTTTCCGATTTCAACGGCAAGAAGCTGCGCATCAACGGCACCGAGCTGGAGCGGCAGAAAATGGCCAGGCTCGGCGCCACCGGCATCGGTATGCCGCTTTCCGAAGTGGTGCCGGCGCTCGATCAAGGCACCATCGATGGCACAATTTCCGGGCTCTCGGTCTTCGTCGCTTTCAAGATGATCGATCTCCTCAAAGTGGTCACGGTGACCAACGACACCTTCATCATCTCGATCGCGGTGGTGAGCAAACCGTGGCTCGACACGCTGCCGCCGGATTTGCAGAAAGTCGTCACCGACGCCGGCGCCGCGGTGCAGGCGAAGGCGCAGGCCTGGGAAGTGGATTTCACGAAACAGCTGGCGAGCGACTGGACCGCGTTGGGCGGCACGGTGCATGCGCTGCCCACCGAGGATCTCGCCCGCATGAAGACGCTGCTCGATCCAGTCGCCGACGAAACGACAAAGAGCCAGCCGGCCGTGCACGACATGTTGGAACTGGTTCGTGCCGCCGCGACAAGGCACTGAGCATTTGCTGGCATTCCCTGGACGCGTGCACTTTTCTCGGGCGCAGAGCAGCATCTTTGTTTTCGTCACCCTGAGGTGCGAGCGCAGCGAGCCTCGAAGGGCGACGGCCCGAACGCCTCGGTTTGGGGGATTGGCGCATGATTGAGGTCCTTTCGCGCGGCGCTACGGTACTCATGGCGGCGCTGCGTATCGCGGCAGGAGCGATGCTGGCTTTAAGTGTCGCAATCAATTTCGCCAACATCATCGGCCGCTATTTTCTGTCGGTATCGCTGCCATGGGCCGAGGAAGCGATGCTGTTTCTGATGATCGGCTGCGTCTTCCTCGGCGCCGGTCCAGTCGGCTGGGCCGGCCGTCACATCCGCATGGATGTGGTGGTTTCGCTGTTGCCGCCGCGCGCCCGCAAGGCCTTTGACGTTCTTTCCGATCTTGCCACCATCGCGACGTGCCTGGCGCTGGCGATCTTCGCTTGGCCGGTCATGACCATGCTGGCAGAGCTCGATCAGCGCAGCCAATCCGCCGACATCCCGCTGGTTATTCCGCAGGCCGCGTTGCCGCTCGGGCTCGGGCTGATGGCCTTGCTCGTCGCAGTTCGCCTCATCGTACAGGGCACGGCTCATCCCGACATTACGGACGAGCCGGAGGTTGTCTGATGGCGGCAGCTTTCGTCTATTTCATCTTGCCGGCGATCTTGCTGATCCTCGGCCTGCCGATCTTCGTCGTCCTGATTCTTACCTCATTGGCCGCGATCGTCACCGTCGCGCATGTGCCGTTGCAGGCGATCCAGACATACATGTTCGGCAGCCTGGACAACTTTCCACTCCTTGCCGTACCGTTCTTCGTTCTCGCCGGCGAGATTATGGGCCGCGGCGGCATCGCCAATCGCGTCGTTACCTGGGTTGTTTCAATCATCGGCGGGGTGCGCGGCTCGCTCGCAGTGACGACCGTCGCCTCATCGGAATTATTCGGCGCGATGGCGCATACCTCGGTCGGTACCGTCGTCGCCATCGGCCGTTTGTTGTTTCCGTCGCTGACCAAGCACGGCTATTCCGAGCGCTTCGCTGTCAGTCTGATTACCTCATCCGGCGCAGTTGCCGTGATCATCCCGCCGTCGATCTCGATGATCCTGTACGCGATGACGGCGCAAGTCTCGGCGATCAAATTGTTTACCGCCGGCATATTGCCGAGCGTTTTGATCGGCATTGTCGACGCCGTTTATGTGCTGATCTATGCGCGCATCAAGATGGTGCCGCTGTCCTCGCCGGCGCGCTGGAAGAATATCTGGGCTTCCACTAAGGAAGCGAGCTGGGCGATCGGCACGATCGTCGTGATCTTCGGCGGCATCTATGGCGGCGTGTTCACGCCGACCGAAGCCGCCGGCGTCGCCGTAGTTTATTCGCTGTTCGTCGCGATGTTTATCTATCGCGAAGTGGACCTGACCGAACTGTGGCGCATCATCGCCAGTTCGGTCGCACTGATTTCGCAAATCCTGATCATCGTTACCGGCGCCGGGATCTATTCGTGGCTGATGACCACAAGCGGCATTCCGCAGAACCTGATCAATGCGTTCAGCGCGCTGCACTTGCCGCACTGGCAAACGCTGCTGTTCGTCAATGTCGGATTGTTGCTGGCCGGCAGCTTTCTTGAACCGCCGGCCGCAATCCTCATTCTTACGCCGCTGCTCCTCCCGGTGGTCGAAGCCGCCGGCGTCAACGCGCTGCACTTCGGCATCATCATGGCGGTGAATTTAAGCATCGGGCTTTATATGCCGCCGTTCGGGCTGAACTTGTTCGCCGCACGCGCCATCTTCACCGTGCCCATGGGCACGATCTATCGCGGCGTGTTGCCGTTCATCGCGGTTAATTTCTTGGCGCTGTTGGTGATTACCTACGTGCCGGCGATCTCGATGGCGCTGATCGGCGCGGCGCGGTGAGGTGAGGTGAGGTGAAAGCTATTAGGTTCCGTCATTGCGAGCGAAGCGAGGCAATCCAGCGGTGCTTCGATCGGACGTTTACCCGCAATTCGTGTCGAAAACACTCACACGACATTTTTGTTGAAATAACTCGAGCCCCAGATCACCACCACCCAGATCGCGAAAAGGATTGCCAGCGCTATGACGACTTCCATCGCGTTCCCTCCCTCAAATCTCGTCCGCGGCCGCTCCGAACTTGTGCCGACTTCAATCAGTGTCCCGCGGCGTGGCGATTACGCTGTCGGCGGCGGCGCATTTTCGGCTCAATTCGGCCTGCAGACGCTTCGCCTCCTCTTCCATTCCCATCCAGCGCAACTTGCGAATGCGTTTGACGAGATCGTTCGCCCCGCTCTCGTTGTCTGGCGGATCGTGAAGCTTTGGCTGTTGGAGCGTCATTGGCATGAACGTCCTCCCGGATACGCGTCTGCTTTTTCGTTTTCTTTCGTGCGCGCCGGCCGCAACCGATGGCCGCAACCCTCGTCCACATTCCACATCGGGCCGCTGGATGATCGCACGCCCCGTCAAATGGCGCGGCAGATCGTGCCGGCTTCGCCGCATCGTTAGCTTTTACCGATCGGCCGTCTTGCGCAAGAGTACAGGCGTGCGCCGCAACATATTGCGGCGAAAAATTGACTAGTGTCCCGATTCCGAAGTTCGTAAGCATTTGCGGCGCGCTCGGCGAAATGTCCGACGTGGCGATAGGTCAGCATTGTCGCGGCATTGTCGGCGGCAATGAGTCGTGCGGCCAGACGCGTGGAATTGCCGGGCTCCACCAGCCGGTCGCGGCTGCCGGTCATCAACAAGGCTGGCGGCGCGCCGGGCAAAACATGGAAGATCGGTTCCGTCTCGGGCCGATCGGTGCCGCCGAAAATCACTTTGAGTTTTTCGTCGCGCAACGGCATCACAGCCTGTGCCGCGAACGTTCGGCGTAAGCGATTGAGCGCGTTAACTGAATGCCGAGAACCATCGCCGCGAGTACGTAAGTCGTGCTTCCGACCAAATCATGGCGTTAACGCGTGGGACCGAGCTGTCGCGGCAGCTCCGACGAGAACAAAACCGGATACTCGCGGAACCGCACGCCGCGTAAAGCGTTAGTTGAACGCTAGCCAGATCGGGCGCCGAGGCAAATGGCAGCCTCGGCTCTTGAAGTGCTTTCAGCGTTGTAGGCGACCTCATCTCAACGCGCACTGGAGCAGCGTCCTGCTCGGAGCGGCCGTAATGGTGTTCTCCCTCCTTGCGTATTTTTTCTCGATGGTGACCGCTTTTGCAGTGGCGATGACGGTCCTCGTCGGCTTCGGCGATTCACAACTGCGCTCAAGCCGTATGCACTACCCGGCGGTCGCGACGTTCGTGAATGCCGACCGCGATGTGTTGGAATCGGAAAAGGCCAAAGAGGCGCAAAAGGCTGAGGAGGCGCGGAAAGCTGCCGAGGCGCAGAGTGCTGCGGAAGCACGGGAAAACGCCAAGAAGCTTGCGCGTGCCAAACTACTGCGCGAGCGCAAGCAAGCCATGCTGGCGCGCTTGCGCGAGCAGAGCGAGAACTCATTGGCGTTCGGTTACGCGGAACCGTTCTCCTCCGACGGCGCAGGGTTATATTCGTTCGCGCCGCGCTACGACCGCTGATCCCAGCCTTGTTGCTGGTAGCGGCCGTTGCCGACCGCATAGTTGCGATTTCATATTTTATTTCACCGGCGCCGCATCGGGAATGAAGCGGCTGCCGAACACCGGCTCTTTATGTGGCGTCGGCGGCAACTGCCATGCGCCGGTCGAGGGCGGCCGCACTTCGGCATCGACATGTACATCAAGCACGAATGGCTTGTTCGCCCGGATGGCGTGTTCTAGCGCGCCTGCGAAATCCTCCGACTTACTCACCGTAAGCGCATCCACGCCGCTAGCCTTCGCCCAAGCCGTGAAATCAGGATTGTACGGTTTCTTGTTGGCGCCCTGATGGAACATCGTGCCGTGTTCGCGGCCACCAAACATTCCCAGTTGGATATCGCGGATCGAAACCCAGCCGAAATTGTTCCAGATCACCCACACGACCGGAATGTTGTATTCAACCGCGGTGCAGAGCACATGGGGAACCATGGTGAAGCAGCCGTCGCCGGTTACCGCCACGACCGGCCGATCCGGCGCCGCAAGCTTAGCGCCCAATGCGCCGGCGGCGCCGAATCCCATGCCGGAAAAGCCCCAGGAATTGAGCATCGTTTGCGGTCGGCGCGCCTTCCAGAATTGCATGTACCAATTATGGCTGACGCCGACATCGCAGCAAATGATTCCATCCGGCGGGATGACCGACTGGCAATCCGCCACCACGCGCTCCGGGCGCATCGGACTGGAATGCAGTGCGAAATTTGGCCGGACGAATTCGTCCCACGCCGCACGCCATTCGGCGATCTCAGCGAGCCATGGTTTGGTTGCGGACCGCGTGGCATGATCCGCACCGCGCTGTTCAAGTTCGGTAAGCAGCTGGCGCAAGAACGTGCGTGCGTCGGCCGCCAGCGGAAGGTCGGGCGGATAATTGCGCCCGAGTTCGGCCGGATCGATGTCGACATGGATGAGCTTGGTGTTTGGAAAATTCCAGGAATAGCCAGGCAGCCATGACGAGGCCGAGCGATCGTCGAACCGCGCCCCGATTGCAATGACAAGGTCAGCGCGGCGTCCGGCCTCATTGGCTGGAAAAGCGCCGTTGCGGCCGATAAAGCCGAGCGACAGCGGGTCTGCCATGTCGATGCAGCCCATGCCGTTCGGCGAGGAAATCACCGGGATACCGAGAGTCTTGGTGAACTCGGTCAATTCACGACTTGCTTCTGACAGCGTCACGCCGTGCCCGATGAAGATCACCGGACGTCGGGCGGCAAGGATCATGGCGAACGCCCGTGAAACCTCCTCAGGCGAGGCGCCGCTTCGTTGCGCGTTGAGCGGCGCGGCCGGCGCCGGCACTTCCACTTCGTCTTCTTCCTGGAAGACGTTGAAGGGCACGTCGAGGTTTACCGGTCCTGGCCGGCCCGCGAGCATCGTCGTCATCGCCTGCCGCAATGCAAGCGGCAGCATATCGACTCGGGTCGGTTGGAAGCTGCGCTTGACCACAGGCCGCACGATATTGACGAAATC
>CATPBC010000497.1 GCA_955652195.1 uncultured Xanthobacteraceae bacterium
CGGGACAAAGGCTCGGCAAAAACTTACAGACGATCCCGGTTGGCAAATACATCCGAGTTTTGCAACACAATCGAAGTAAAAGCGGACATCACAAATTGGAACCGCCACGGCGCACCTTTACCCTCAAGAGACTGCAGTAATGCGGTCACCTCCTCCGCTACATAGCCGGATTATTTGTGACGGCGTAGCTCGTCATTAAACGCTGGATATATTTCGCGTATGAATCAGCGATTACCGCATCTCGGATGAGCAGCACGTTCTCCGCATTGCCCATGGCATGGTTGGAAAGATTAAAGCTTCCCGTCACGACAGTCTGGTCCGCAACGACAAGCTTATTGTGCATGAAGTTGTGTGGCTGCGATTTATTCTGACGGTCAAAGGGAATTGAATTCTTTCGTACCAGATGCCGTGCAACTTTTTGCCAAGTGTTGATTTTGTCCGTTCCAAAATTCGTGGCGTTCCATTGCCGTTCGACTTGATCCATTTGCGGGCCGTCGTAGAGGCCCGCCAACGGCAGGCCCCGGTCGATAGCTTCCGACAGCGCGGCGAGAATTGGTCCGGAGGACAGGACAACAGACGCCACGTAAAGCCGGTTCCGGGCGGCCGCGATTGCTCCGACGATTTCCTTCAACACCATGGGGCCGTCGCCCGGCGTGAACGCAATGGTCACCGGCACGTCATTCATGCGAAGGGTGCCGGCGTCGCGGTAGCCAGTCGAGTCGACGATCTTTCTGCGGGACCATAGGTCGTTAAAGTCCTTTGCGTAATATGAGGCCAGTTGCTGCGAACGCAGACACAGTAGGTTGTTGTCCTGAAGCCCCCACGAGTCATTCGTATAGTTCGACGAGCCGGTGAAGACAGCGGCGTCAGGGGAAGCTACGTCCCGGAGAATGTACTTATTGTGCATGAGGACTCGGTAGCCGGTGATGCTCGTGACCTGCGCAACATCGGCAAAAGAACGAACGAAGCTGTCGGTTCCAAGTAACTTTTGATCGGACTCGAGGTGCGACGGCGCGGCGGTGGGTAAAGCATCTGCGCCCAAATCCGTGGCAGAGTCATAAGCAATGCGTATCTGAACACCTTTTCGCGCTTGCGATCGCAGTCCTTCTGCGACAATCGTCGCGGCCTCGTCACGAAGACGAAAGTCATAAATCGCGATGTCAATCGTTGATTTTGCCTGATTGATGAAATCGGCGGTTCGACTTGCAACGTCTCTAACCTGCACTACTCGCTCGGGTGTTACTGTATATGGATCGCGCCCCTGCTGCTGCAGAAACGTCACCTCGATGGCCCCGCCCGCGAAAGATTCAGTTTCCAGCGTCATCGTTGAGGCCTTTCCGGGAGGAATTAGATCGCGTCGTGTGAGATCATAATCGAGGGGTAACCTGGCGGCCGCGGTCCGGTGTTCAAACCACGCCTGACTAGCTCGCGCCAGGCACCCTCGGCATCGTCGGCGTAGGAAAAAAGATTGAGATCAGCTTGCGCTATCATTTCTTCCTCAACGAGCGTCGAGAAATTGATGACACGAGTCCAATACGATTTCTCGACGAGAACGATGGGGATGATGGGCATCTTGGCGGACTGCATTAGCGTCAGTAACTCGAAGAGCTCGTCGATGGTACCGAATCCTCCCGGAAAGACGACAAGTGCATTTGCCCGCATGGCGAAATGAAATTTTCGCACAGCGAAATAGTGGAACTGAAAGGTCAAGTCCGGGGTCGAATAAGCGTTGGGTTCTTGCTCATGCGGCAGCCCGATATTGAAGCCAATGGACAGCGCGCCCGCTTCGGAAGCTCCACGGTTTGCCGCTTCCATAATGCCGGGACCGCCGCCAGTCGCGATCACATTATCGCGGACGCTATCGCGCGGTCGGAGCGCGCCACCTCGCTCGGAAGCGATCCGTGCGAAGCGCCGCGCCTCTTCATACCAGTGCGCCGATTGGTCGCCGGGGCGCGGCACCGCCCCCGGGAACAATGCCGCTTTAGACGCGGCTTCGTCGCCACTCCCTCTTGGTAGCGCACGCGCGCTCCCGAACACCACGATGGTCGAGCGTACGCCCCACGCACGCAGCCGTTCCTCAGCCTTTTCGTATTCAATCTGCAGCCGCACCCCACGCATGGAGGCGCCAAGCAGAAAGTCTGTGTCGAGGGCTGCCAACCGATAGGCAGGCGAATTCTTCTGACCTGCATTTTCGTCCATCATCGACTCCAATAATCTCGTATCCCGTCACGCCAAAATTACACTAGTGGCTACCGACCTAGGGCAAGGGAACAATATCTTTTGACGGCCCTGCTGTGTCGACGGCTCCTCCACCGACACCGGCAAAACCGCGACTTTGATGTGGTGGACGGCGCCCGCTCTCGGCATCGAAGTGCCATCGGGTGGTTCGTCGAAGACGAATCACATGAGGGGAGCCGTCCACATGCAAATTAGCGCGATCGGTTATAAGTCGGCTATCGGGGGCTTAACGGACATTCGGCGGACATCAAATTTCGTCCGCCTATGACCCAAACCAGACATCTGCCCGCGAGCGCAACAAGGCCCTTCTTAGCGATACAATGAAACGCCCGGCGAGCTAACGACGAGAACTCGTGGTTTTCGCAGGAGGCTTGCGGGGCCATGCTCCTTTCTGAAACGCATCGAACGACTTTCGATCCGAGAAATATCGGTTGAGATCAGGGAGAACCACCATGTCCGTACTGCATCCATTGATTGGCAGGCGCATATTCCTATCGTCGACGCTGCTCGGGGTGTTTGGCATGTTCCTTCGTGCAACCGCCGCCCACGCCGGAACGGTTCGGTCCGCGCCCGGGAGTGCCGAGGCGCTCTCTCCGACACCCGCGCCCAGTACGAACCGCGGCACGGCCATGGCTGACACCTCGGTGATCAGTGCCGCCGCCATGGCACAGGCGAGCGGTGAGACGTCGGTCCGGCCATTCAAATTCCATGCGTCCGATGAAGATCTGGCGGACCTCAAGCGGCGGGTCGCCGCCACAAGGTGGCCCGAGCGAGAACAGGTGAGGGACGACTCACAGGGTGTGCAGCTCGACACGATTCAGAGGCTGGCGCGCTATTGGGCGACGGACTACGACTGGCGCAAGGTGGAAGCGCGGCTCAACGCCCTGCCCAACTTTATCACTAACATTGATGGGCTCGACATTCACTTCATCCACGTGCGCTCCAAGCACGAGAATGCGTTGCC
>CATPBC010000498.1 GCA_955652195.1 uncultured Xanthobacteraceae bacterium
TCCTGATGGAGAAACCCATGGGGATCAACGCGGCCGAGGTGGAGGCGGTGGCGGCCAAGACGGCCCGGCTCGGTGCGTTCGTCGCTGTCCCGCTGGCCCAGCGATACGGGCCTTTCGCCACGCGCGCCCGCGAGCTGCTCGCCGTGGGGCGTTTCGGCCCGCTGTCGCACATCTACGTTCGGATCAACCGGCCGGGACCGGCACGCTACCAAGCCTGGGATTGCGCCTGGATGCTTGATCCTGCCGAGGCCGGCGGTGGCTGCCTCCGGAATCTGGGCTCCCACGGAATGGACATGTTCCTTCACCTGACCGGCGAAGAGGCGCAGGTGACTGGCGCCCAACTAAGCCGGCGCGCGCACGAATTCCCGGTCGAGGACTACGCTTCGGTAATGCTCCGTTCAGCAAGCGGCATTCTCGGCACCGTCGAGGTCGGCAATGGCTTTCCCCGTAACGGCACTGACGGTGAGTGGAAGATCGCCGGCCGCGACGCCATCCTCACAATGAAGGACGGAGTCTTGAAGCTCTCCACTGCAGAGGGGGACGAGACCTTCCCAGGCAGCGACGTTACTGCGCCCTATTTCCTCACAGTGCGCGATGCGCTCGATCACTGGCGGCGAGGCGCGCCGCCACCGATCAGCGTACACGACTGCGCACGGGCCGTGCGGTTGATCGACCAGGCATACGAGCGCGCGGGCGGACTCTCCTGATCCCGAGGTAATTCTGCCTGCAAATCTGAGGTCATGGTTGCACAGGGCAGGGGCCACTTGGCACGCTTGTCCTATGCTTTAAGTAGGCAAGTAGCCGGCAAACGGTTTGGTCAATGCGGATCGGGGCAAAATTCGCTGTTGTCGAAAATGATTTCCCTGTTTTCTCTCAAGAAATTCCCTGTTCGATTATTCAGGGAATCGCGTCGAAAGTCCCCAAAGCATCGGCTGATTTGAGCGTTGCCAACGCCGCAAACGGGCCAGTCTTATAAATTTCCCTGTTTATTTCCCTGATAGCAGGGAATCAAGGACAGAGACTGGTTCGCTACGGACTGCGTCGTCAGCCAGCCAGACTTAGCCGTTTCCGAATATCGATCCCGGACTTGCGGGCGAGACCGGCATTTCGGGCGATTGAGGTGCGGTGTAGGGATCCGATGGATTGAAAGTTGGCGCTGGCATGGAAGGAGCGCCGTCCAAGATCGGGCCACCAAATCCACCCTGTATGTGACTGCCCGGCATGTGAGTACTGTGAAACCCACCGCTTGCATTACCCATACCTTCAGCAGCGTGCGCGTGCGTGGCCATCGCCGTTCCGAACGCAATTATGGCCAGGAGTACCATTGCATTGCGAAGGCGAGACGTTTGCTGCACCTCTTGATTGCGAAGCGCGATCGAGATTGCTTTTCCGCGTCGATCGCCTGTGTCTTTTGAAGCGGTACTGGTCATGACCATAACTCGTCTCCTATTTTGCCTTCATCAGCGAACAATTTGGTAGCCAGAATCTGCCCCCTGGAGATAAGACGGGTCACGTCCCCACACCATTAAATTGCAATTTGCAGAACTAAAATCGCGTTTAGTCGGCACGATGCTCAGGCCGTCAACAGCTCCCGCTTCGCCGGTCGAGTCACTGGCGGCGCCATGAATTCGGGCGACACCGGGTCCGTAATGCAGCGCTTGAGTATTGCGTCGATTTCGGTCTTCGTCGCGGCATCAATATGCCAACCCTCGATTTCACCGAGCGGATTCATCTGGCTGGGATTCCTTGCGCCCCACAGCGCGATGGTTGGGCCCTGATCGAGCACCCATCGAAGCGCAAGCACCAGCACTGATTTACCAAACCGCTCGCGCGCGAGTTTCTTGAGTTCGTCGACGGCGGACAAATATTGCTGGAAACGTTCACCCTGGAATTTCGGATCGACTTTGCGCAGGTCGTCGCCCTGAAATTTGGTTTCCGGCGTCATTCGTCCGCTGAGTAGGCCGCGGCAGAGTGCGCCATAGCTCAAGACAGTGAGTTCGTCGCGCTTGGCATAGGGCAGCACATCGGCATCGATTTCGCGCTCAAATAGATTATACGGCGGCTGCACGGCATCGAGTCTCGCCACGGTGCGAAACGCGTCCATTTGCGCAGGCGAGTAGTTGCTGACGCCGATCGCCCGGATTTTTCCCTGGCGCCGCAAATCCTCCAGCGTCTGCGCGGTTTCAGCAATTGGCGTCTCAAGGTCAGGCCAGTGCACCTGATAAAGATCAATCACATCGGTGCGCAGCCGCCGCAGCGAATCCTCGATCTCTTTGCGGATGCGAGCGGGACGAGAATCGCGAAATACTGTGCCGTCCTTCCAGGCTAGTCCGACCTTGGTCGCGATCTGCACCTTGTCGCGCAAGCCGCCTTGGGCGAGCGCCTTGCCGACGATCTCCTCGGAACGGCCGAAGCCATAGACCGGTGCGGTATCGATCAATGTCACGCCGCGTTCGACAGCGGAGCGTATGGTCGCGATCGACTGAGTTTCATCAGTGCCGCCCCACATCCAGCCGCCGATCGCCCAGGTACCCAGGCCAATCCGCGACGTCTTCACACCAGAGGTGCCAAGTACAATTTGCTCCATAGCGTCACCTTTGCACGGTTGAGAGCGCGGCAGACGAAACAGGCAATTGGCTGTGCTCGATCTCGGCAATGCCAGCATCGCTGGCGGCGAGCCGGCCGATTGCCGACCAGTCGAGTCCTTCGCCGCCATGGGCAAGCAAGGTCAGGAAGCGGTCGCGCAGGAGACTCGCCAGCGGCATGGGCACACGCAGATCTTCCGCAGCAGCCAGTACGAGACGGATATCCTTCTGCCCCAATGGCGCAGCGAAGCCGGGCGGCGCGAAACGTCCACTTCTGATCAGTGCGCCGTAGGTTTTGTAGATAGGGGCATCGAACAGCGTCGATGTAAGAAACTCGAGGTATTGCTCTTGATCGATGCCGGCTTTGCCGACAAGCGACAAAGCCTCACCGAGCGATTCGATTACCGAGGCGCCGAGGAAATTGCCGCTGAGCTTCACCAGATTGGCAGCCTTCGGCGCGTTAGAGATGACAAAGGTCTTTTGCCCGATCGCCTCGAGCAGGGGCGCCGCGGCTTCGATTGCCGCGCGTTCTCCGCCGGCAACTACAAACAGGCGGCCAGCCGCCGCAACATCGGGCCGGCCAAACACCGGCGCGGCGACAAAACGCTGACCCTTCCTGGCGTGCTCTACTGACAGCCGCTCCGACAGGGCGACACTTATTGTACTCGATGAAACGTGCAGCGCGCCCGGCGACAGATTGCCGATGACCCCATCGCGCCCGAGAACGATGCTCTCGACCGCCTCGTCATTGGCGAGCATGGTCA
>CATPBC010000499.1 GCA_955652195.1 uncultured Xanthobacteraceae bacterium
GGGTGGCCGGCTCCCCGGCTTCCAGGCCGATCGTCGGCGGCATCGACGCGCGAATCCATAAATTGCCTTCTTCGAGCGCCGGCAGGAACTCGCTACCGAGCCGCAATGCCAGCAGGCCTGTGGCGACGACAAACGCGGCGCCGAAAATCACCATGGTGCGCCGGTGCACCAGCGACCACTGCAAGACCGGCGCGTAAATCCTGCGCAGTGCCCTCACGATGACGGTTTCCACCTCCTCGACGCGCTCGGGAATGAGGAACGACGTGAGCACGGGCGTTATGGTGAATGTCGACAACAGCGCGCCAATCAGCGCGAGTGCGTAGGTCTTGGCCATCGGGCTGAAAATCTGGCCTTCCACGCCTTGCATCGCGAACAGCGGAACGAAAGCGGCGACCGTGATCAGCCGCGAGAAGAAGATCGCCTTGTCGACCTGAAGCGCACTCGCAAGAATGAGCCGCAGCCGGTCGGTCCAAGCCCGTGCAATGGCGGCATCGGCAGGCCTGGTCGGATCGGGTCCAAAACGGCCCTCGGCAAGTTGCATCAACAAAGCCTGGCGGTCGGCAGCGCTGGCCTGAAAGTTGCGAAAAACGTTTTCGACCAGGATCACCGTCGAATCGATGATGATGCCGAAATCGATAGCGCCGACCGAGAGCAGATTGGCGTCCTGCCCCGTGAGCACCATGACGATCACGGCAAAGAACAGCGCGAACGGAATGTTGGCGCCAACGATGATCGCGCTGCGCAAGTTGCCGAGAAATATCCACTGGATCACAAAAACCAGGCCGCATCCGTAGATGAGGTTACGCAGGACGGTTTGGCTGGTCATCGATATCAGTGCCGTCCGATCGTAATAGGGAACGAGCTTCACTCCCGACGGCAGTGAACCATCAGTATTCAGTCTCTCGATTTTATCCTTGATCAGTGGGATGACATCGTTGGCGTGATAAGTTCGCCCCATGACGACGATCGCCAGCGCGACGTCATCGTCATGATCCTTGCCGGCGATGCCAAGACGCGGCACGAATCCGACCGAGACCTTGGCGACGTCCTTCACCTGCACCGGAACGCCGTTGGATTGCGTGAGCACGACATTCTCGATGTCCTCGACGTGCCAGCCTTGCGTCAGGTCGCTGCCGCCGCCGCTGTCGAACAGCCCAATGCCGCGAATATTCACCGATTGCTGCCCAACAGTGATCTCGCGCCCACCGACATTAATATTGGCGTTGCCGAGTGCGCTGATGACCTGCGGCACGGTGACGTTGTAGGCGTCGAGCTTGTTGAGATCGACGTCGACATCGTACTGCTTCGTCGTGCCGCCCCAGGCGTTCACAGCGACCACGCCCGGCACGGTGAAGAGCCGCCGTGCCACGATCCAATCCTGCACGGTGCGCAGATTGGTCAATCCGAAATGCGGTGGGGCAACGACCTGATAGCGGTAGACCTCTCCGACCAGGCTCGATTGCTGGATGAGCGGCACCTGACCGCTCGGCAGGCTGACATTCTGCTGCAAGCTCAGCGCCGCCTGGGTGTAGGCGAAGAAATAATCGATGCCGTATTTGAAAGTGACGCGGACAAACGACAGGCCATAAAACGAAGTCGAGCGGATATTCTCCACTCCGGGAGTGACATAGAGGCCGACCTCCATGGGAATTGTGTAGTAGCGCTCCATCTCTTCGGCGGAGAGACCAGCGGCTTGAGCGGTGACATCGAGAATGACCGGTGCCGGATTTGGATAGGCCTCGATATTGAGCCGGCTAAATGCAACAAGCCCGCCGGCGATGAATACCAAAAGGCCGAGCAGCACGATGGCCCGCCGGGTCAAGCCAAATGCGACAATGCCCTTCAGCAAGGCTCACCTCGATCTCGCCCGCACGCGCTCATCGGGAGCTTGCGGTCGCCAGCATATTGCTGAGAAAGATCGCGCCCTCGGTCGCGACCAGTTCGCCTGGGCGGACGCCGTCAAGGACTTGGCGATAGCCATCGCGCCGATCGCCGATCTTCACGGTTCGCTGCGTGAAGCGCCGGCGGTCGGCCGTGACCCAGACCGTATGGGTGCCGTCACCTTCGCGCACGACGCCATCGAGAGGAACGGCGGGAGAGCGCACCGGCGCGCCGACGCCGATTGTGAAATTGGCAAACATGCCCGAGCGCAGCTCGTGCTGTGGATCTTTGATCTCGGACCGGACAAGAAGGCGGCGGGTATTGGGATCGACGCTCGCGCCTACCGTCGTGATCTTGCCGTCGAACGACCGGCTCGGAAACGCGCCGATCCGCACCTGCACCGACTGGCCGACCTGGAAAGCCGGGCTGTCGTTTTCGGCGACGTTCGCCAGCATCCACATCGTATCGATATTCGCCACGGTATAAGGCGCCGGCGCGCTGCCCGGCTGCACATAGAGGCCCGGCGCCGCGTTGCGCGCTGTGATCCGGCCATCGATCGGGCATGGCACAACGAGCGTCGAGTCTGCTCTACGATCGGTGACAATCCGGTCGATTTCCGTCTCGGTTTTGCCGAACAGGCGTACGGCGTCGCGCGCGGCGCGTAGATTGCCTTCCGCGGTCTGCTGATCGGAAGTTCCTTGATCCAAATCGCGCAGTGACACGGCCCGCGTCGTATAGAGTTCTTTGAGGCGCGCCAGATTCCGCGTGGTCAGATCCAAGACGCCCGCCGTGGCGATCAAGGTCGACTCGGCCTGCAGCAAATCGGGACTATCGATGGTGAAAAGCGTCTGACCTTTTTTGACGTCGTCGCCAACCGAGGCAAACAGAGCGATGATCCTGCCAGGGTATGGCGTGAAGACCTGCACCGCCATCTCCTCGTTGAAGTCGATGCTGCCGACTGCCTCCTTCTCACGCGGAAAATCGCGCTCTTGGATAGGCTCGACCTTGACCGCCGAAAGTTGGGTATCCGATAGGTCGATGCTGTCGGCATCGCCGGCCGATACGCCCGGCGCATCCGCATTGAATTTGGTTATGCCCGGTCCGCCCTTAAGCGTGTCCCCGGAATGCGTGGCCCAATAGACGACAACCACGAGCGCGAACAGCGCGGCGGCGATCGCTGCGCGCAAGCGAGAATTTGGCGGGCCGGGTGCCATGGACAGACCTGAGCGAACGATTCCGGGATTACGGCGACCTGCGGCGACATCGCCACCAGGCGCCGCCGCGGTCTACTGTCATAAATCACAGGGAACTGGGATTAATCGCACTATGCTGTACGACTCGTAACAGTCTATCACGGCTGCGGCGCAGCTCTCGCTTTCTCAGCGTCATTTGCTCGTTA
>CATPBC010000500.1 GCA_955652195.1 uncultured Xanthobacteraceae bacterium
ACGCTGGAGATCCGAAATGGCCGAGAGCCCCAATCACGCCGCAGCCGGCGCTGAGGCAGCCACAAGCGACGCTGGTAAGTCGCAAATCGTCAATCTGCCGGCGCTGGTTGCGCCCGCGCCCGGCGCAGCCGAACATCAGGTCGAGGACAAAGCGGCCGGCCAATCGGCGGAGGCGACTGGCGCTCCCGCAACACGAGCCCGCTCCAAGCGCTTTATGATGCTCGCCGCGAGCGTCGCGTTCGCCGCGGGATTTGGATCATTTGTCGGTTCGGTTTCTGGTTCGGGATTGGTTCGGCTTATCTATCCGCCGCCGGCCCCGGTCCCGGCGCCAGCGAGCGGAATTGAGAACACAATTGCAGCCATGCACGAGATCAAGCTTGAGCTGGCCCAGGTCGCCGCACTCAAATCGAGGCTCGAAAACACAGCCCGCAACACTACGAGCCAATATGCCAAGATTTCCGATCGGCTGGATCGCCTCGACCAACGCAGCATCGTTGCTGCCGAGACGACAGCTTCGCTGCCGGTGGTCGCGCCGGCCGTCCCCGCGGTGCTCCCGACAGCCACCGAACCGCCCAAGCTGAGCGACCGCGTTTTGCAGGACTGGATCGTGCATGACGTGCAAAACGGCCGCGCCTTGGTCGAGAGCCGCTATGGCGGCCTGTTTGCTGTTGCAGCTGGCAGTGTTCTTCCCGGCATTGGCCGCGTCGATACGATCAAGCGCCAGGACGGCCATTGGGTAGTGCTGACGGCCCGCGGCGCCATCACCTCCGCGCGCTGATAAGATGGCGCGCTGATAAGATTTCAATCTTATCGCGAATATAAATCGCGGCGGGCGCGGCGCCGATTCCGCCTTTCTGTCACGCCATTTGCTATCCTGCATTGCCTTGCCGCAGGATGCATTGAGCATGAACATGTTGCGCAGCATTGGCCGGCTCATTTTGGCGGCGATTGCGTGCTCGACATTGTCCGCGCTCGCTGTCGCGCAGCCTGTGCCACCGGCAAAGCCCGAAATGACCGAGGCCTGTCCAGGTCTCGTCGCGGACAGGCCGGCCCCAACGCCGGCCGCGCTGCGCTTGGCTGCGCTGAACTCCGATCAGGTTCGTCTAACTTTTATCGGTCACGCGACCTTTCTGATCGAGAGCCCGCAGCTGGTGCGGATTGCGACCGATTACAATGATTACGTGAAGCCGCCACTAGTGCCGGACATCGTCACGATGAATCACGCGCACAACACGCACTATTCCGATCATCCCGACCCGGCGATCAAATACGTGCTGCGCGGCTGGGGCGACAGTCCTGGGGTACCCGCCAAATGGGACCTAAAATATCGTGACGTGCGGGTGCGCAACATACCGACAAATATCCGCAGTTTCTATGGCAGCAGCGATACCGAGCGCTACGGCAATTCGATCTTCATTTTTGAGATTGCCAATCTTTGCATCGCGCATCTCGGTCATCTACATCATACGTTGACGCAGCAGCAGCTTAATGAAATCGGTCGGATCGACGTGGTCATGGCGCTGGTCGACGGCAGCTATAGCCTCGATCTCGATGGCATGATGGAGGTGCTGACGGCGTTGAAAGCGCCGCTTATGATCCCAACGCATTTTTTCGGTCCGTACACGCTTGACCGATTTCTTGACCGCGCGCGCAAGCTCTGGGACGTCGAAACGGCGGAAATCCCTTCAGTGGTGGTGTCGAAGGCGACGCTGCCGGCGAATTCCAAAGTTTTGGTGCTGCCGGGGCATTGAACTTCACGGTTCCGGCGCCTAGCGACGGCAGGGGCCCGGAATCCTAGCGATGCTCAGCGGGTATGAAATCCCGGATTTGTCGCTGCGCGGCAATCCGGAGTAACAGCCTCAGACATCAACGCTGGCGGCGAGAGCGTGTTGCTCGATGAACTCGCGTCGCGGCTCCACCTTATCGCCCATCAACTCGTCGAAGATTGTGTTGGCCTCGTCGATTTCCTTGACGTTGACGCAAAGCAGCGAGCGCGCATTGATGTCCAGTGTCGTTTCCCAGAGCTGCTCCGCATTCATCTCGCCGAGGCCTTTGTAGCGCTGCAGCGTTGCACCCTTACGGCCGGCGCTCATCACCGCCTCGAACAGGCCGACCGGGCCGTGAATGGGGACCTCCTCGTCTTTTCGCCGCAGCATCGCCGGCGGCGTCGGCCGCGGATATATCTGCTGCAGCGACGGTGCGAATTCGTCGAGCTTGCGCGCATCGGCGGAGCCGAGCAGGGCCTGGTCGATCACGGCGACTTCCTTGACGCCGCGCAACGTGCGCTCGAACCGGAAGCCAGTCTCGCTGAATTGGCCGTGCCAGCCGCGCTCGGTCGCCTCAGTGAGCGCGTCGAGCCGTCGAGCAATATACTCCGCTGCCGCCGCCGCCCTTACCGGATCGCCGGTGACGTGGGAGCGCAGCACGCCGGCAATAGCGGCCTGCTCGATGACCTGGCGATTGTAGCGGCTGTGCAGGCCGCGCAGCAGATTGCGGATGGTGCGCGCTTCCTCGACTAGCCGGCGCAGGTCATTGCCGGCGCGCACTTCCCCGGACGATAGACGCAGCACCGTCTCCTCGAGACCGGCATCGATCAGATAATTTTCGAGCGCGTGTTCGTCCTTGAGATATTGCTCGGACTTGCCGCGGGTCACCTTATAGAGCGGCGGCTGCGCAATGTAGAGATGACCACGATCGATGATCTCGCGCATTTGCCGATAAAAAAACGTCAAAAGCAGCGTGCGAATGTGGGCGCCGTCAACGTCGGCATCCGTCATGATGATGATCTTGTGGTAGCGCAGTTTGTCGACGGAAAACTCGTCGGCGCCAATGCCGGTGCCGAGCGCCGTGATGAGCGTGCCGATCTGCTCGGACGAGAGCATCTTGTCCATGCGCGCCCGCTCGACGTTCAAAATCTTGCCGCGCAGCGGCAACACCGCCTGACATTCGCGATTGCGGCCTTGTTTGGCGCTGCCGCCGGCGGAATCGCCCTCGACGATAAACAATTCCGATTTCGCCGGATCGCGCTCCTGACAATCCGCCAGTTTTCCCGGCAGCGAAGTGATGCCAAGAGCGCTCTTGCGCGTCATTTCGCGCGCCTTGCGCGCGGCTTCGCGCGCCGCGGCGGCCTGGATTACTTTGCCGACAATGGTCTTGGCCTCGGACGGATGCTCCTCAAACCAGGCATTGAGCATGTCGTTGACGATGCCCTCGACCGACGGCCGGACCTCCGAGGACACGAGCTTGTCCTTGGTCTGGGAGGAAAATTTTGGGTCGGCCACTTTGATCGACAGCACGGCGGTCAATCCTTCGCGGCAGTCGTCGCCGGTTAATGCAACCTTTTCCTTACGTGCAACGCCGGCGGATTCGGCATAGCCGGTCACTTGGCGCGTAAGCGCGCCGCGGAAACCGGCAAGATGGGTGCCGCCGTCGCGCTGCGGAATATTGTTGGTAAAACAGAGCACGTTTTCATGATAGCCGTCGTTCCACCACAGCGCGCATTCGACGGCGACGCCGTCGCGCTCAGCCTTGATGACGATCGGCTGCGGCACCAGCGGCGTTTTATTGCGGTCGAGATATTTGACGAATGCCTCGACGCCGCCCTCGTAACGCATCTGTTCGCGCTTTTCCACGGCATGGCGCATGTCAGAAAGTACGATGGTCACGCCGGAATTTAGGAAGGCAAGTTCACGAAGCCGGTGTTCCAGCGTCGCGAAGTCGAATTCCGTCATGGTGAAGGTATTCTTGGACGGCAGAAACGTCACTTCGGTGCCGCGTTTGTCGCGCGCGGCGCCGACGACGGCGAGCGGCGCGACCGCTTCGCCATCGTGAAATTCCATGAAGTGTTCCTGACCGTCGCGCCAGATCTTCAGGCGGAGCCAGCTCGACAATGCATTGACGACCGACACGCCGACGCCGTGCAATCCGCCTGAAACTTTGTAAGAGTTCTGGTCGAATTTCCCGCCGGCATGAAGCTGCGTCATAATGACCTCGGCGGCCGAGACGCCTTCACCTTTGTGGATGTCGGTTGGAATGCCGCGGCCGTCGTCGCGGACGGTGCAGGAACCGTCCGGATTGAGTATGACCGTCACTTCCTTGGCGAAACCGGCGAGCGCTTCGTCGATAGCGTTGTCGACGACCTCATAGACCATGTGATGCAGGCCGGAGCCATCGTCAGTGTCGCCGATATACATTCCGGGCCGTTTGCGAACGGCATCGAGCCCCTTGAGCACCTTGATCGATTCCGCGTCGTAGTCGGAAGGTGGGGGAACTGGCTTGCGGACGGGTTCGGCCATGTCGGGGCTTTCGAAGTCGAATTTCGAATCAGTGACAAAAAATTATGTGTGAATCACTGAATCTTGTACACCAAAAAGGCGATCCGTACAGGACAAAAGGGGCTCAACTAACATATTGTTAGATCGTGGTTTTTCAAGGTTTGGCAGCAGGGCGAATAGAGGCGCTTTTTGGCCGCAAAATTGGCCTCGCGCCGCACGGCGTTCAGCGCGCACGCAAGTCATGTCGCTTGTTGTGGAAGGCTTAAATGGAGTAACTAAGCGCGGGGCCGCCGCGGCGCGGCTTTGGGTTGCTGACCCAATAGATGATGATCGCTCGGCCTATATTCGGGGATTGGATGCTGGAAACGGTCGAGCGCCGCGGTCCAGAGTTCCATGCGATCCAAGTCCTGACGCAGCCGCTCAAGCGACTCAATCAAGTTTCGTACAATCGCATCCGCGGGCGTTTCGGGCATTGTGACGCCTCTCTTCCGTACCCGACGTTTCTTGGTCCTTGGGTTAAGAACCGGCGCGCGGTCTTGTTCCAAATAGTGAGTTGAGAAGGTGGTTTGGAACATGCTCTGTTAGCAATGCGACTACAGCTGCTGACGAACGAGTGTTCCGGACCTGACTTCGACAATTTCCGCTGGTGATTGCACTTCACGGAACACCGCCGGATCAGCGCCAGTCATCCAGGCTTGCGCTCCAAGCTCGGTGAGTTCGCCGTACAGTGCAGTGCGACGCGCAGGATCAAGATGCGCGAGAACCTCATCGAGCAAAAGGACGGGCGCGGCGCCGGTCATCTCGCGCAGTAATCGAGCGTGAGCCAGCACAAGCCCGATCAAAAGCGCTTTCTGTTCGCCGGTCGAAGCTTCTGCGGCGGGTATGCTCTTTGCCGCGTAGACCACTTTGAGGTCGGTCAGATGCGGTCCATCGAGCGTGCGACCGGCCGCTGCATCGCGGCCGCGATTGTCGCGCAACACCGTCCGGTAGCGTTCTTCAATTTCGCCCGCGGGATTTTGCGGGACGAGCGTCTCGAGCCAGCCGTCGATTGCGATTTCGACAGGCGGGAACGGCGAGTCTTTGCGCTTGGCGAGCACACCGTCGAGGCGGCGAACCGTTTCGACGCGCAGTCCTGCCACCGCTACTGCAAGCTCCGCAGTCTCGTGTTCGACGGCATCGAGCCAGTGGCTATCGGTGCGCGCATCTTCCAAGAGCCGGTTGCGCGAGCGCAGCGAGCGTTCGAGGGCGTTGACGCGACTGGTATGTTCGGCATCGACCGCGAGTGCGAGACGGTCAAGAAAACGCCGGCGCTCCGATGGCGCGCCGGCGAACAGCGTGTCCATTGCCGGCACCAGCCATACGACCCGCAAATGATCGGCGAAGGCCGCCGCCGATGGCGCCGGCTCGCGATCGATCCGGCATCGGCGTTGGATCGCGGCGTCATCGTCGGCCGGTCGCTCTATGCCGGTGCCAAGCGTTGCCAGTCCCAGGGCGCCCTCAATTTCGGCAGCGACGGCCCAGGACCCGTCGCCCTCACTGAAAGCCACTTCATTGAGAGCGGCCCGGCGCAGACCGCGTCCGGGCGCAAGAAACGAAATGGCTTCAATTAAATTGGTCTTGCCAGCCCCATTGGGCCCCACCAGCGCAATCGTCGGCGCATCGGCTTCAAGCGAGGCCGCATGGTAGTTGCGAAAATTGTGCAGGTTTAGGCGGCGGATCGATGCGGGCATCAGGGAACGGAATTTGGATCAGGGTGACCCCGATACCTGATTACCGATCACCGATCCCTGTCAAACTCTGCGTCAAACCCTCATGGGCATCAGGACGTAGAGCGAGCCGCGTTGATCCTTGTCCTGGATTAGGGTCGGCGAGCCGGGATCGGCAAGCTTTAACACCGCTGCTTCGCTTTCGATCTGTGCGGCGATGTCGAGAAGATAACGCGAATTGAAACCGATATCGATGGGATCGGCCGCGTATTCCACCTCGAGTTCCTCGTTGGCGCTGCCGGAATCTGGGTTGGTGACCGACAGCAACAGACGCCCGGCATTGATTGACAATTTGACGGCGCGGCCACGCTCGCTGGATACCGTGGAAACCCGATCCACCGCCGCCTCGAACTCTTTCTTGTCGACGACCAGTTCCTTGTCGTTGTTGACCGGAATCACACGCCCGTAATCCGGAAACGTGCCGTCGATCAACTTCGAGGTCAGCACGGTCTGGCCGATGGTGAAGCGGATTTTGCCTGGCGACAATTCCATTGCCACTTCGGCCTCCGGGTCTTCGATCAGCCGGTGCACCTCACCGACCGTCTTGCGCGGCACGATGATCCCCGGCATGCCGGCGGCGCCTTTCGGCAGCTCAAGCTCCATCTGGGCGAGCCGGTGGCCGTCGGTCGCGACAGCCCGAAGGGTCTGTGCTTTGGCCGTGCCCGCGGCATGCAAATAGATCCCGTTGAGGTAATAGCGCGTCTCTTCGGTCGAGATGGCAAACTGTGTCTTGTCGATGAGGCGCTTGAGCTCGCCGGCTTTTAGCGTGAACTTATGGCTCATTTCGCCCGCGGCGAGATCGGGAAAATCGCTCTCGGGCAGCGTCTGCAGCGTGAAACGGGAGCGGCCGGCGCGGATCGCCAATGCGGCGCGATCGCCAGAAGATTCCAGAATGATCTGTGCGCCTTCAGGCAGCTTCCGCACGATGTCAAAGAACATGTGCGCCGGCACGGTGGTTGATCCCCCGGGGGCGACCTCAGCGGCGATCGTGTCGGTCACTTCGATATCGAGATCGGTGGCTTTCAACGAAAGCTTGGAACGATCGCCGTGCAAGAGCACATTGGCGAGAATCGGAATCGTGTTGCGGCGCTCGACCACGCGATGGACGTGGCCCAAAGACTTCAACAATTCAGAACGCTCTACGGTGACTTTCATTGCGAAATCCATGAAGAAAGCCGAAACGCAGACAACAAGGGTGGCCTGATAAGAAGGTTTCGGCAAGCCCAGCCCCGCGACCGCCACGGGCTTTTCCATGCCTTTTTACAGGTACTTGCTGGATTCCGAGCAATCAGTCGGCGGCGTCAATCCTGGAGCTGACGCTTGAGCGCCTCGATCTCCTCGGCGAATGCGCTGTCGTTCCCGGCCAAATTCTCGATTTTTCGTACTGCATGGAGCACGGTCGTATGGTCGCGCCCCCCGAACCGGCGACCGATCTCAGGCAACGAGCGCAGCGTTAGGACCTTCGCCAGATACATTGCCACTTGCCGCGGCCGCACGACGTTGGCTGTCCGCCGCGACGACAGCAAATCAGCCCGGCTGACATTGTACTGGCGCGCGACAATGCGCTGAATGTCCTCGATCCTCACCCGTTTCGGCTCGGCCGGTCGGATTAGGTCGCGCATTTCCCGTTCGGCCATTTCAATCGTGACCGGCTGGCCGCTGAGCTTGCTATGGGCCAATAGCCGATTGACTGCACCCTCAAGGTCGCGGCCGTTATGGGTGACCGATTTAGCAATAAAAGCGAGAACCGGCTGCGGCACTTCAAATCCGGGATGATGCGCGCGTGCGGCGCCGATCCGGCTCTTGAGAATTTCAAGCCGTAGCTCCTCGCCCAGCGAACCGATCTCGACCACCAAACCGCCGGCAAGCCGCGAGCGCACCCGATCGTCTAAGCTCTCAAGATCGGCAGGCGGTCGGTCGCTGGCGATCACAACCTGACGCCCGGCGTCGATCAGGGTGTTCAACGTGTGGCAGAATTCGGCTTGCGTCGAACGACCCTGGAGAAACTGCAGGTCGTCAATGACAAGGACGTCGATGGCGCGAACCGCCTCCTTGAAGGCGAGCGTGGTTTGACTGCGCAGCGCAGAGACGAAGCCATACATGAAGCGTTCGGCGGTGAGATAAAGCATCTTGCGATCGCCGGCGCCGTTACCAGCCCACGTGATCGCCTGCAGCAGGTGGGTCTTGCCCAATCCGACTGCGGCGTGGATGTAAAGCGGGTTGAACATTAACGGCTCACCGCGCCTGCTGGTGGCGACCTGTTTCGCCGCGGCGTGGGCGAGCGTATTCGAACGCCCGACAATGAAGGTTTCAAAAGCCAGCCGCGGATCGAGTGGCGAACCGCCCAGCGCTTCGTGCACGCTCATGAAGGGAATGCTGGCGCGGGCGTTCAAGCCTTCGAGCGGGGCTTCACGGCCGTCCCGCGCTGGCAAGGGCGGCTCCAGCGTTTTCGGTTTGGCCGTCGGCAGGCGGATCGTCGAAGAACGAACGCTCAGTTCAAGCCGCGTGACATCGGGCTCTTCTGATTGCCACTTAAGCAGCACCTTTTCGCTGTAATGCGATTGGATCCAATTGCGCAGAAAGCGGGTCGGTACCGAGAGCCGCACCAAGCCTTTTTCTACGGCTTCGAGCTCCATACGTCCGAACCAGCTACTGAACACATCCTCGCCAAGTTCAGTGCGCAACTGATCCTTGACCCTTCGCCATCGCTCCTGATCGGTGCTTGTCATATCGATGCTTTTTTTCGTTCGAGAAGGAACCTAGCGAACACGTCAGAACAGACGGTCTCGGCTTCGCGAAGACGCTACACAACTGGCTTACTGGGAAATGGCGGGGCGCGCTGATGTGAATGGCAGGTGCGACCGCTGCAGCCGGCCTCAGCCGCTTGACGGGATACCGGGCTGGTAAACTCCGGGCCAATGAGCTTCAGGCCGAGGCGCGGTTGTCGCTTTTCGCGATCGATTAGTTGTCGTTGTCATCCCCCCACCTCCATTGTTCGCGGGCTCGATGGTGACCCGTGAGACCCCGGTGCATTGCCCGACGCCTCGCAACGAGACCCGCTCTGTGTGTTTTCAGCCCGGTCCCAAACCGCGGCTGCACTATTCGCTCTACAAATACGCTGCGACGTCACAACTCGAGTAATCGAACACACCTCTCCCGCACCCATTCTACGATGGGTTTCCGCTGCCTGATTGTTGAAGACCTTCAGAACGGAAGGGAGTTAGAAGGTAGCATGCGATTTGCGACCCGCAACCGCAAAAACCGCGTGAAAATTGGACTTTCCGCACTGCGCGGTGACAGCTGAGAACACGCAAAATCGGTTCTGCACGAGCAAAGTATTGAGTCGATTTAACGATTCACATTTCTGCAATATGTGACACGCGCACGAAAGCGATTTAGTGCAGCAAAGCAACAAATAAAAAAACCGGCGATGTGATCCGGCAAATTCAAAGTCCGCGCGACGCTATGTGAGATAACCCTTTCATTGTGCATGAATTCTTCTGCGCGCGGGGCAAGGGTACCCGTCGTCATCGCGCGCTGGAGCAAACAAGAATCGCTAGCGCCGCGCGCGCAAATCGCGCAATCACCGCACAATAAGACTTTTCCGCGGCGCCGTGACAATAATGCAACAGATTGATTGCAATCCACAATTTGGATTGCCCGCCTGAAGGGAAATGGTCTGCCCCGAGCGCGCGGCGGAGCTATTTCTTTTCCAGTTTGGCGATCTGGTGCGCGAGCCGCGATACTTTTCGGCGTGCGGAATTACGATGCACGATGCCTTTTTGCGCCGCGCGGATCAAAGCAGGCTCGGCTTCGGCCAGGGCGCCGAGTGCTCGGCTGCGGTCGCCCGCGGCGATCGCCTCTTCGATCTTGCGGACCGCGGAGCGCATGCGCGAGCGCCGGGATTTGTTGACGATGGTCCGGCGCGCGGCCTGACGGGCGGCTTTCTTTGCGGATTTTGTATTCGCCATACGTCTTGGACACAAGAGATTGTGAAAGAGCGGGGCTTATAAGGGGCCGCTGCATCACCGTCAATGGCAGCAGCCCGGCGTGTATGGCCGGCGCTGGCGGCGGGTCTGACTAGGCAACGCGTTTGGCCCGCACAATCTCGTAGCCGGCTATTACGGCTGCGCGGTCTGCGGCTGGGAATTCGGACAGGGGCGGATCGACGCGCACCCATTGCGGATCGCCGTGGATATGCGCGAGCAGTGCCTTTATTCCGGGGACCAGCGGTTTGCCGTCGAATAGCTTGCGGATCGCGACCGCTTCGCCGAGAGCCACGGCATCGCCAGAGCGATAGGCGCGCGCACATAGATCGGCGTTGAGATTCGCTGTCGCAGAAATGCAGCCGGCGAACGGACCCGACCGCGCTTCCGGCAGTGCCGCTTCCGTGGAGGGAAAGACCTTAAAGCGCGGAAGGATCGCGGCGGCTTCGCGCGCGTAGGCCATATCGCCCGACGAATCTTTTAGACCCTCGATCCGTTCGCCGAAATTCTGCAGCAGCCGGCGGATCAGCGCGATGTGCCACGGCAGGCCCGATTGCGCTGGAAAATGGTAAAGATAAACCGGGATGGGCTTAGCCGCGGTCGCCGCCAGAATGGCATCGATCACGGCGAGGAGGCCGTCGTCCGCCACGCCTTTGTAATAGAATGGCGGCAGCACTAGCGCGCCGGCAAAGCCAAGCTCGGCGGCGTGCCTAGTCAGGGCAATGGCATCGGCCAATGCTGCGGCGCCGGTGCCCACCATCATGCGCTCGAGCGGCAGACCGCTCTCGGCATAGGCGGTCATCACACGGCGGCGCTGATCGAGCGAGAACGAGGTGGCCTCGCCGGTCGTGCCCAGCACGTTGAGACCATCGCAGCCGTTGGCGAGGAGAAAACGAGCGAGCGCGATCGAGCGCGCACAATCGGGCTCACCGGTCGCATCCACTGCCGTGGCGATTGCGGCGATTACGCCGCGCAGCCCCCCACGAGGTTTTTCATTTTGAGTTGTGGCCATGCTTCGATCCTGACGTCGATAAATCCCAGTGCTGATAAGCGATCTGTGTTTGGGTCTCGGCGGACCACTAAAGGATCACGCTGCGATGTTCAATCGAGCCGCGGCGTCAGCCGAAGAGGTGCGGCCGGGCCAGATCGGGCCATGATTCAGGCTATGCTGATGTAAATCTGCCCATTGCGAACGGCGACCGGGACCGGCGTGAGCCGCATCGACGGGTCGCCCGGATGGCAGCCGGTCGCAAGATCGAATTCATAGCCGTGCCACGGGCAGACGATGTGGCGCTGTTTGCCGAAGCGCAAGCCGGCGCTTTTCTTTTCCGGTGTGATTACTTCCTCGACCTGGTTGAAAATCTTGCCTTGGCAGACCGGACCGCCGGCATGCGGACAGATATTTTCATAGGCGAGCACTTTGCTGCCGGTGCGAAAAATCCCGACCTCGATATTGTCGAAAGCGAATATCCGGTAATCGCCATCGGCAATATCAGTCAGCTTGGCAACTGAAACTTCTCCCATCTGCTACTCCGCTCCCTCCATAATGCGGCATCCTTTGCCACCGGCATTCATTACTCAATGCCTTGCGGGCGATGAAACCAGATTGCCACGTCAAACATGTTGAGATCCGCCGCCCTGATCATGCCGCACGCAGTCACAACGGTCTCGGTTGCCGTGACCGAACCCGGCGCAAAGGGCGCCACATCGTGACCGCGGCGCTCTACCTTCGCGGCATAGATTTTCACCGCCGCGGTGAGCACCTGCTGCAGCGTTCGATCGGAAATGGCATCCGGCGTGCCGCGCTTGAGCGCGGTGCGCGCTTCGGCACAAAATTCGGCCGTCATCGCGGAGCGCGATGATTTGTGCCGGCGCTTGCCGGTGCGTTTGTTCGTTGTTCGCCGCGCCGCAGCAGGCATTTCGGTTCAGGCGGTAACGGGCACGCGCCCCGCCGGAGCGTGTTTCGCCTTGGCGAGCTTGTGCTTGGGGACGTCAAGGTTGAACAACCGCGCGGCATTGAGGCCCAGAATATTGCGCTTGGCCTGTTCGTTCAGGAACGGCAGGCTGGTGATCGAATTTGGCAGATCGAAGTCCCAGTGCGGCCAATCCGAAGCAAACAGCAATTGCGTCTTGGCATTGATTGCATCGAATGCCGCCTCGGTGAGCTTTAGATTCGACCGTTCGAGCGGCTGGCTGGTGAAATACATTTCGGCGATATATTCGCTCGGCCGGCGCTTTAATAGCGGCGCCTCCGATGACCGCATCATGTATTCGGAATCGAGCCGCTGCATCAGGAACGGCACCCAGGCCAATCCGCTTTCGATCCACAGCACATTGAGTTTGGGAAAGCGCTCGGGCAGCCCGTTGATGATCCAGTTCGTCAGATGAATGAGATTGTAATAGACGAACGAGATCGAGTGCATGGAAATGAAGCGGTTGCATTGCTGCATCGACTGATCGCCCCAGTGGAATCCGGAATGGAAGCCGAGCGGCTTCCCACTCGCCTGGATCGCCGAGTAAAGCGGCATATAGCTATCGTGATTGACGGCGCGGAAACGCGTTGAAGTAACGGAGTAGCCGATGATGCCGGGATTATCGGCGTACATCTCGACCGCCTTAACGCAAGCTTCGGGATGGTTGAACGGCAGGTACAGCATCGCCTTGATACGCGAGTCCTGCGGCAGGATTTCTTCAGTCAGCCATTTGTTGAAGGCGTTGCCGATGACGACTTCGGTCTCGACCTGCGGATGCATGCCAAGCACCAGCATTGGCGTCGGGAACACCACCATATAGTCGATGCCCATTGAATCCATTGCGCGCTGGACCAGCGTCACCTGGGCGTGGGTTCGTCCGCCTGGCACGCTCTCGGCGAGCCGCTGCTGGTGCGGGATGCGCCCGAACACGTCCTGATGCAAAAATCCTGGTGTGGCGTTGAGGAGCCCGGGCGGCGAGCCGCCGCGATCCTTGAACGCGCGCGCCATCTGCCGGTACACGTCGCTGTCCATGCGATCGATGATTTCCGACCAGAAAGCGGTCTCGGTGACATGCGCATCGACATCGACAATGAAATAGTCGTCGCGTTTCTCTTTGGCGGCGTGCGCAAGGATGTCGCGCGTATCGGTCTGGACGGTAATTTTTGGCAGTTCCTTTACGCGCGCTGCTTTTTTTCCGTTTTTGCTGCCATTGCCGTTGTGTTTCTTGCCATTGTTCGAATTCGGCGGCATTCGCTTGAGCATCGATTTCCTCCACTGAAGCGGAGCATTGGGCGGAGCGGGCGCGTTCAGGCTCTCGCTGTTTCACGAAACCTAGCAGAAGCGAAAGGCTTTGGCATCGCATAGCAGCCCGTCATTGACCGGCCCCGGTGCCAGAGCTACGAAAAACCAAGAAATTTCGGCCATTCCGGTCGGCTGAGCCGACTCGGTGGAACCATGAAGCTTTCCGCATTCGACTATGCCTGTCCGGCGACAGTCGCCGAAGCCGTTGCGCTTCTCGCAGCGCATGGCGGCGACGCCAAACCGATTGCGGGGGGCCAGAGTCTAGTGCCGATGCTGGCGTTTCGGCTTGCCGCGCCGACATTGCTTGTGGATCTGCGCAAGCTCGATGAACTGCGGGACATAACGATCGGCGACCGCGGCGTCACGCTCGGGGCAATGGTGCGCTGGCGCGATATTCTTGAACGCCCGAGGCTGCGCCAAGCGCATCCGCTGCTGACGGCGGCGGTCAAGCACATCGCCCATTATCAGATCCGCAATCGCGGTACCGTCGGCGGCGGCTTGGCGCACGCCGATCCTGCCGCGGAGCTGCCCTGTATTGCCGTCACCTGCGAGGCAGAAATTGTCGCGCTCGGGCCAAAAGGCCGGCGCGTTATTACCGCCGCCGAGTTCTTCCGGGGCGCGCTGCTGACTGCTTTACAGCCGGACGAGATCATCACCGAAATTCGTTTCCCGGCATGGCCGCGAGACCGCCGGTTCGGGTTCCGGGAATTTGCCCGCCGCCGTGGCGATTTCGCTTTGGCTGCGGCAGCTGTGTGCTTCGATGTAGTGGAGCAAAAATTCCGTAATGTTCGCGTCGGCGCTATCGGGGCCGCAGACCGGCCGATGCGGCTCGCCGCGGCCGAGCGCGCGCTCGAAGCGCACGACATGACCGAAGCGAGGATCGGTGCCGGCGCGGCTGCGGCCGCCGGCGCAGTCGATCCGGCCGATGACATTCACGCCAGCGGCGCTTATCGCAAGACATTGATTGGCGTCATGGTCGAGCGCGCATTGCGCGACGCCATGACCGGTCCCATTGTCTAAGCTTGAAGACGGCAACAGCCTGACTTTCAGCCAGCAAGCAGGGAGTATTCGTTCATGAGTGGAGCACGGCATCCGCGCCCGAAAGAGCTCGAAGGCGTTCCGCTTGAAGAGATCATGAAAAAATATGTCGGTCGCTACAAAGACAAGAAGCCCGACTGGGCGGCGTTCGAGGACGCCAAAACCGAGGGCTATAAGCGCGCGCAGTACCGCATCATTGGCGCCGGCGGCTCCGGCAAGCACGATGATGCCACGGTGATCCCGGCCGGCAATTTCACGCTATCGATCATGTATGTCGAGCCGGGCCAAGGCAACGCGGCGCATACCCACGAAGTGGAGGAGTGCTTTTTCGTTTTGCAGGGCATTCTCGATGTCTTCCTCGAAGACGAGAGCGGCAGGCGCGTCACGACCCGGCTAGGGCCGTGGGAGTGCATCTCGTGTCCAGCAGGCGTGATCCACGGTTATCAGAACGACTCGCTGGAGCCGGTCTATTTCCAGGTGATGCTCGGCCGCGGCAGGCCGGATACGATGGGCTATGCCGACGATCAGCTCTACAAGCGCAAAGACGCGCATTTGAAAGCGGTATAGGCGCAGCGCCCAAAACCCAGGGTCCGGTTTCGCCAGCGGCCCACAGATAACAACCAATTTAACCGTAAGTCGGCACAAACAGCTTCTCGATCGGAATCGGCTCGGCGATAAGGCCCTGTTCGACCATATAGGTCACCAGTGCCTCGAGCGTTGGCCGATTTGGCTCGACGCCGTACGGCCAGCAGTCGCCGCCAAACAGCGCATCGACCTCGTCGATGTCGGCCGGCAGCCACGGCAGCATGTAGCGCAGCGTGCCGGGAAAACGCATCTTCTGCCACGCCCAATCCTTGGCGGCGCAGAAAGCCTCGTAGAGGCTTGTCACTACGAAAGGATGTCGCTCGTAGACGTCGTTGCGGATGACGACCGAGTGCATGATCGGGAAAATCCGCGTGCGGCGAAAGTAATCTTGCTCGCGCGCGCGATAATCCGGAAACAACCGAACGACATCGGGATGGCGGCTAAGCGCGCGCGGCAGATTGGAGCCGATGATGGCATGAATTTCGCCGGCCTCGAGGAGATCGCTCAATGACCTGCCGGTCTTGTTCGGTGTGATGTTCACCGGTTTAAGCAGCGGCATCGGCGAAGGGTGACCGTAGCTGCCCGGCTCGTTGACGGCGCCTTGCACCCATTCGATCCCGGAAAGGTCGATGCCGAGATCGTGTTGCATCAGACCACGAATGAAAATCGCGGCAGTCTGGGTGTAAAGCGGCACGCCGATGCGCTTACCAGCCAGGTCCTTTGGCGCGCTCACGAAACGGCGGTTCACCACGATGAAGCCATGGCGAAATACCCGTGAGGCAAAGACCGGCAGCGCCACGAACGGCAATTTCTTCACCGCGAACCGGCTGACATATTCGGAACTCGACATTTCACAGGCGTCGAATTCCAGCCGGTTGGTCATGCGGTCGAAAATCTCCCGCGGGTTGTCGATGACAAGAAAATTGAGGTCGATGCCATCCGGTTTAACGTCTCCGGTGTAGAGCGCCAGCATTCGGTCGTAGAGGCCGCAGGCGAAGGTGATCGGCAGGGCAGGCATTTCAAACGCCTCGCGCGTAGTTTGCTAAAATAGTTTCCCAGTATTACACAGCGCCAGCCATGACGCCCGCTTGACGGCGCGTATTTGATCCAATTCACTTTGGATAACGAATGAAAGACTCATTATTGCTCGCCCGCTTCGACGGCCCAATCGTCATGATCGGCTTCGGCTCGATCGGCAAAGGCACCCTGCCGCTGATCGAGCGGCACCTTGCCTTTGATCGCGAGAAATTCGTCGTCATCGCACCCGATGATGCCGACCGCCGCCTGCTCGACGAACGTCAAATTCGCTTCCTGCACCTTGCGATTACGCGCGAAAACTATCGCGACATCCTCAAGCCGCTCCTCACCTGCGGTCCCGGCCGCGGCATGATCGTCAATCTCTCGGTCGATACGTCTTCGGTTGATCTGATGGAATTCTGCAAGGACGTCGATGCGTTTTACATCGATACCGTCGTCGAACCCTGGCCGGGGCTTTATTTGGACGGCACGCGCTCGCTGTCGAAGCGGTCAAATTACGCTTTGCGCGAAGGGGTTCTTGACCTCCGCCGGCGCCGGCCTGGCGGTATCACGGCTGTGAGCTGCTGCGGCGCCAATCCAGGCATGGTGTCCTGGATGGTCAAGCAGGCACTGATCGACATCGCCAAAGATTTGAAGCTCGACTTCGTGGAGCCGTCCACACGGCAGGATTGGGGACGCCTGATGCAGCGTGCCGGCGTCAAGGGCATCCACATCGCCGAGCGCGATACGCAGCGGTCCAACACGCCAAAACCGCGCGGTAAGTTCATCAATACCTGGTCGGTAGAAGGGTTCATCGCCGAAGGCCTGCAGCCATCGGAGCTCGGCTGGGGCACCCATGAAAAGAGCATGCCGCCCGGCGCCTACCACCACGATTTCGGCAGCGATGCTGCGATCTATCTGACCCGGCCCGGCGCCGGGACGCGCGTCCGCTCCTGGACGCCGACGGCGCAAGCCCAGCACGGTTTTCTGGTGACGCACAACGAGTCGATCTCGATCGCCGACTACTTCACGCTGCGCGATAACGGCAAGGTGGTCTATCGGCCGACCTGCCACTACGCCTATCATCCTTGCGACGACGCCATCCTCTCGCTGCATGAGATGGCGGGTCGCGGCTGGTTGCCGCAAAAGACCTGGCACATTTTGAGCGAGGACGACATTGTCGACGGCATCGACGAGCTCGGTGTCCTGCTCTACGGGCATGCCAAGAACGCTTACTGGTACGGGTCGCAGCTCTCGATCGAGGAGACCCGCAAGCTTGCGCCCTATCAGAATGCGACTGGCCTGCAAGTCACCTCGGCGGTGCTCGCCGGCATCGTCTGGATGCTGGAGAACCCGGATTGCGGCATTGTCGAAGCCGATGAAATGGATTTCCGCCGCTGTCTTCACGTCCAGCGGCCCTATCTGGGCCCGGTGATCGGGCAATATACGGATTGGACGCCGCTGTCCGACCGCAGCCAGCTCTTCCCCGAGACCATAGACAGGGACGATCCCTGGCAGTTCAGCAACGTATTGGTGAGCTGATCAATCGATCAGCAGCGCCGGCGGCTGCGGGGAAACCAAACGCATAGCACCGGTTACTTCAGCCGTTTTGCCGCTTCTTGAATCAGGCTGAGATCGGAATGCGCTTTGACGTCGAAGCTTGCCCTCGCGAAGCCGAGGTCACGCGTCATGTCGACGTTTTTCTGCAACGCATCGAGGTCCGGCATCAGGTTGGAATCGCGATAGTAATCGTCCTTGGTGAAGATCCAGCCGAAGCGCTCGGGCGGCTGTTTTGTGAGCTGCGAGGCAATTTCGGCTGCGGCCTCGTGATTCTTTGGATCGAGATACCAGTGCAGGATGCGCAACGAATCTTCGAGAAAGTCGACCAGCGCCGCGCGATGTGCGTCGATAAACGGCTTTCGGGCGGACCACATGACGAACTGCGATCGGCCGATTGCGGCTTTCATGTCGAATAGCGAGTGCGCGTTTTTCTTCAGCTCCGGGTCGAGCATAAAAGGCAGCACCGCAGGAATGAGATCGACTTTCTTTTCCATCAGCATCGACTTCATGCCCGGGAACGGCGCCTCTATGATCGTGTAGTCGCGATTTGCCTCTAAACCGTGCTTGCGCAGCATAGCGCGCATGGCCACGTCGACGCCGGCGCCGGCCGAATTGGTGGCCACCACCTTGCCCTTGAGGTCTTCGATTTTCTTGATCGGGCCATCGGTGAGCACCTGGAAATCGTTCGAAACGTATCCCAGTACGCCATCCTGGAAGTCATCGCTGATGACGCGGATGTCATCCATGCCGGCGTTCTCGATCGCGATCGGCAAGGTCGAGAAAGCGAGATTTCCGATCTCGAGCTCGTTGTTGGCGATCGCCGTGATCATCGGCGGAGTGCCGGCATAGCGCACCGGCTCGAACACATAGGATTGGCCGAAATGGACGGCGAGGTCCTTCTTTTGCAGCCAGACCGAAGAGAGATTTGCCAGCGGCGCGACCCAGGCGCCACGAATCTTCAATGGTTCCGCGCGCGCGCCGATATTCGACCAACCGACAGCCAAGGCGAGAAGCGCAATACCGGTCGCAATGATTTTCCCACGCATGGCCGTCCTCCAAATGCAATTCTCGTTGCGCGTCGAACTTGCTGGTCGCTAGCGCAATTGTGGGCGGAAACGGCAGCGCGAGGCAAGCCTGCCAACAGTACCTCGAATGACTAATGGCGTTCGGCCGTCTCCTGATGCCACACCAATAGGCGGCGGCGGATCAGCGCCATGGCCTTGATCAGCGCATAGCCGACGATTGCGATCTCGACTATGCCGGCGAATACCCCGCGTGAATCGGCGAAGCGCGAGGCGCTCATCATCGCGCCGCCAAGGCCGTAACCGCCCATCGCCATCTCCGCGATGATGGCAACAATGAGCGCGATCGGCAGCGCGACCTGCAAACCTGTCAGGATTTGCGGCAATGCGGCGGGCAGCGCGACCTGCCACATCAATTCCCGTTCGCTGGCCCCCATATTTCGTCCCGACCAGATGAGCTCCTTTTCGACGCCGGCCAGCCCGGCCAGCGTCGCCGTCACCACCGGAAAAATGGCATCGAACACAACGATGCTGATTTTCGAGACATCATAGAGCCCAAGCCAAAGGATGATGATCGGCAGAAACGCGATCTTCGGCATCGGAAATCCGACCGATATGATCGGATCGAAGAACCAGCGAACGATCCGGCTGCGCGCCATCACCGCGCCGAGCGCGATACCGCCGACCGCGGCGATGGCGAAGCCGGTAATGGCGCGAAACATGGTCACCCACAGATTGCGCCACAGCTCGCCGCCGATCGCGTCGGCGTAAATGCGTTCGGCGACCGCGGAAAACGGCGGCAGCATGAAAGCGGTGACCTTGCCGCTGCGCGCAAAGATCTCCCAAGCGATTAAAAGCACGAGGATCGAGAAAATGCCGGCACCGCCGCGAAAGGCGATGTCGAGGCGGCGCGCCGCGTCCCGGGAAATCTGGGCTTCGGCAGCCGCAAGCGAAGCGGTATCGTCTAGTCGCGCCATCGCAGCAACCATTGAATGAAGAGTTGATAGATGCGGTCCGCAGCAAAGCCGAGGAACGCCACCGTGAGCACGACGGCATACATGCCCTCGTAAGATCCGGTCGATCCCAGATAGCCGATCAGATAGCCGAAGCCCTGCTGCGACACGATCAGTTCGGAGCTCACCAGCAGGATGAAGGCCAGCGCCAATGCGGTGCGGATGCCGTTAAGCAGTTCAGGCAGCGCGCTTGGCACGACCACGTCCCACATCATGCGCAATCGGTTCGCGCCCATACTGCGCGCGGACCACACCAGCGCATGATCGCTGCCGCGCGCGCCGTTATAGGCGCCGATCGTCACCGGAATCATGCAGCCGAGAAAAATCAGCAAGATTTTCGAGCCGTCGCCGAAGCCGAGCCATAATACCGTGACTGGAATGAGCGCCGACTTCGGCAGCGGATAGAACAATTCCACGAGCGGATTGACGAAGACATCGAGCAGCCGCCAGCGTGCCATGCACAGCCCGAGCCCGCCGCCGCCGAGCACGGCAAGGAGAAGCCCGACCGATCCGCGATAGAGCGAAGCTGCGCCATTGTTGACGAGTTCGCCGCCCCGGATCAGATCAACCCAGGCAAGGCCCACTTTGCTCAGAGGTGGCAATGCGGAGCTGTCGACCAGATTGAGCCGCGCGATTGCTTCCCAGGCGACGGCCAGGAGCACAAGCGGCAGATAACTGAGAGTTGCTCGCATTGCTGCTTGCATGATGCGTCTTGCTAGTTTGAGCGTTCGCCTCCTGGGAGCACGCTGCCCGTTCAGCTGCTCGGCTTTTTCTCCTGATTCTCTTGGGCCTTGATCGATTGGGCCTTGATCGCCTCCTCGCGCACCAAATTCCAAAGCTCGTCGACTTTCTCCACGAATTCCTTGCTGCGAGTGAGACCTGGATCGCGATCGTCGAATTTGGTCTCAATGATTGCCTTGATACGGCCGGGCCGCGCTGACATGACTGCGACTCGTTCGGCGAGATAGACCGCTTCCTGCACGTCGTGCGTCACGAAAATCACGGTCTTGGGCGTGCGCTTCCAGATGTTCAGGAGTTCGGTTTGCATGAGCGCTCGCGTCTGCGCATCCAGCGCACCGAATGGCTCGTCCATCAAAAGAATATCGGGGTCGAAAGCCAGCGTACGCGCGATCGCGGTGCGCTGTTTCATGCCGCCGGACAATTGCGACGGATAGCTGTCTTCGAAGCCGCTCAATCCCACGAGATCGATAAACGCTTGCGCTCGGCGTTCACGCTCGGCGCGCGGCATGCGCTGCCGTTCGAGCCCGTAGAGGATGTTGGCTCGCACCGACTTCCACGGAAACAGGGCAAAATGCTGGAATACAATACCGCGATCCGGACCGGGCGCCGTGACCGGTTTTCCTTTCACCACGATGCGGCCGGTCTCGGTCGGGAGAAATCCACCGACCAGATAAAGCAGCGTGGATTTGCCGCAACCGGACGGGCCGAGGAGCGCCAGGAATTCGCGCGGGCGCACGTCAAGCGAAACGTCGGACAGCGCCAGCACCGGTCGGCCGCGCGGCGGCCGATAGGTATGGTTCACCCGTTCGATGATGATTTGGCTTTGGCCGTCCATACCTGTCGCCTGCGCTGTTGCGGTGCGTAGCCGCTCCCCGCGGGCGGCACCCTAACCGTAGCAGTGCAGGAGACCAAGCACTGCAAGACTAAGCACTGCGAGACTAAGCATCGCGGCGATTTGCGGTCCGGCGGGAAGTTTGCTGCCCTTTGCGAAAAGCAGCTATATGTCGGTTAAAGACAAGCCCCGGAAACCAGGCATGGAACGCTCCTTCAGCAAAGAAGTCGAGGCGCTGCGGCTCGGCGCCGGCGCGACATTCCGGGGCGAAGGCATCCTGGCGGTCACCAAGGCGCTGCTGCAATCCGGCGTGAGCTATGTCGGCGGTTACCAAGGCGCGCCGGTTTCGCATCTGCTGGACGTGATGGTCGACGCCAAGGACCTCCTCGACGAGCTCGGCGTGCATGTCGAGACCTGTACCAACGAAGCCGCTGCCGCGGCCATGCTTGGCGCCTCGATCAATTATCCGCTGCGCGGCGCGGTGAC
>CATPBC010000501.1 GCA_955652195.1 uncultured Xanthobacteraceae bacterium
CGCCAAACCGCTCCTTGTCCTTTCGCATGAGGGCGAGGGCCGCGTCGCGTTGCTGCTCTCGGATCACATCTGGCTCTGGGCCCGCGGCTTCGAAGACGGCGGGCCTCATCTCGATCTGTTGCGCCGGTTGTCGCACTGGCTAATGAAAGAGCCCGACCTGGAAGAAGAGGCACTGCGGCTCACCGTCACCGGCCATGATCTGCTGGTACGCCGGCAAACGATGGCGGACGAGATTGCGGACGTAACCCTGACCTCGCCGTCAGGCGTAGCGCGAACGCTTAAGCTCGACTCGACCAAGCCGGGCGTCTGGGAATCGACTGTCCCCGCTAATGAACTCGGTTTATGGCGCGCTACTGACGGCAAGCTCAACGCGCTGATCAATGTCGGGCCGGCAAATCCACGCGAATATGCCGAAGTGACGTCGACGACTGAGGCGCTGGCGCCGCTCGCCGAGGCCACCCGCGGCGATGTGCGCCGGCTTGCGGATGGCGGCGGATTGAACGTGCCGCGAGTCGTCGCGGTGCGCTCCGGAGACACCTATAAGGGCGACGATTGGATCGGCCTGAAGATGAGCAATGCCAGCGTGGTGCGCGGAGTGGGCGTACTGCCGGTCTTTGCCGGCCTGCTCGGCTTGCTGCTATTGCTCGGGAGCCTCGCCGGCACCTGGGTCCGCGAGGGTCGATAGCAAGCTCAATCGGACCGGACCGGACCGGACACGCCATCAAAGGCGCCTTCCGATAGTTCGGCAATCAAGAGCCGCGCCGGATCGACTGGACCCGGCATGATCGCGCGCCCCCGCGGGATGCGCTTGAAACCGCATTTCTCGTAATAGGCCTCGTCTCCGACAAGGACGACGAGCCGATGGCCTTTTTGCGCTGCTTCCTTGAGCGCGCGTTCGATCAACGCTTGCCCGACCCCGCGCTCGCGAAATGCCGGCTCGACCGTGAGAGGACCAAGTAGCAGCGCCTTGGTATCGCCGATGCGGATGGGCGAAAGCCACACCGACCCGATCAGCAAGGTCCCGATCCAGGCCGTAAAGGATAATTCGAGAATGTGATCGATTTTCTCGCGCAGCCGGTACGCCGACTTGGCGTATCGGCCTGGACCGAATGTGCGTTCGTGCAGCCGTTCAATCGCAACTGCGTCATCTGCCGTCTCTGGCAGGATGCTCACCGAAATGTCACTCATCGCCCGCCGCCTACCATCCCGCTCAACGAAGGTCCAGCAATAGTGCATACTTCGTGCACGCCCGACGACCTATCGCGAATGCCAATAATGATTAAATTGGGTTGCCTAAGCATTGGAGAAAGCGATGGGCTTACTCGTCAATGGCGCCTGGCAAGAGGACATTTCCCGCACAAAAGAAGGTCGTTTTGTCAGACCGGCGTCGGCGTTTCGCAATTTCGTGACGCGCGACGGAAGCGCCGGTCCCTCCGGCGAAGGCGGATTTCCCGCGGAAGCCGGGCGCTATCACCTCTACGTTTCGCTTGCCTGTCCTTGGGCGCATCGCACCTTGATTTTTCGTGCTCTTAAGAAGCTTGAGCTGATTATTTCCGTATCAATCACCGAGCCGCTTTACGGCAAGACCGGCTGGGAATTCGGTACCGCGCGCGGCGGTACGCTGGACACGGTGAATGGCAAAGCGACGCTCGCCGAAATCTATCTGCTCGCCGATCAGCATTATACCGGACGAGTCTCGGTCCCGGTGCTGTGGGATAAGAAGCGGCGGACGATCGTCAATAATGAATCGTCCGAGATTATCCGTATGCTCAATTCGGCTTTTGACGCGTTCACCGACGTTCACACCGATTATTATCCAGCCGAACTCCGCGGCGAAATCGACGCCGTGAACGAGCTTGTTTATCCCAACATCAATAATGGCGTGTATCGCGCCGGTTTTGCGACCAGCCAGCAGGCCTACGAAGAAGCGGCCTACGGCATTTTCGCGGCTTTCGACAAAATCGAGGAGCGCCTGGTGCGCCGACGCTACTTGGCCGGGCGTCAACTCACCGAAGCGGATTGGCGCCTATTCACGACACTGGTGCGATTCGACACGGTCTATTACAGCCATTTCAAATGCAATCTGCGGCGCGTCGCCGACTATCCGAATCTGTGGAATTACACGCGCGATCTCTATCGGGTGCCGGGAATAGCCGAGACCGTGAGCATCGATCACATCAAACGGCATTACTACGGCAGCCAACGGCAGGTGAATCCGACTGGCATCGTTCCGATCGGGCCCACGATCGATTTTGCGGCCCCGCACGACCGCGATCGGTTCGGCTAAATCAATTCGCTCCGATGTGCTGCGCTCCAGGCAGCGTTAGGTGCATCGCCGACATTTGGACCGAAGGACGCGGCGGGCGAGGCCAAGACGCGCTTCCGCGCGTGAAGCGGTCACCAGATTTCGGAAGCGGCGCGGCCGGTCAGCACTTCGGTAATACGGTCGCGGGTTGCGCGGGAGGTTTCGGCGGGCAAGTCTTGCATCGCAAAAAAGCCGTGCGCCACGATTTCACTGTTCGGCTGCGGCGGCGCGGTCTGCCGGAACGAACGCACCGCATAAAGGGCAACATGGTCGCGTCGCGACATCCGCTGATTGAAATAAATGGCATGCAGGACCGGCGGCCCGCTTAGATCGATATTCCCCTCCTCCCGGAGCTCCCGCGCCAGCGCCACAACGAGCGTTTCCCCCTCCTCGACACCGCCGCCCGGCAAATGCCATCCGGCAACGTAAGAGTGCTTGACCAGGAACACGCGACCTTCGCCGTCCAAAACCACGGCGCGGACGCCGATGGTGAGACCGCGGGAAAAACGCCAATAAACATGTAAAAGCCGGCGCATGACGCGCTCGGACACACGGCGGACGATGCTCAGCGGCATTCGTGAAATCTGGGTTTCGACGTTGCGATCCGGTCTGGCTTCACCAATTAGAATAGCTCTAAAATAGGCGTACTCGCCCGCCCAATGTCCATCGTCCAAGGGGAAGTAGGGGAAAGCACTTGAAACGATTCGCCGATCTCAATGAGCAGGAAATTCTTGCGCTCGCGATATCCAACGAGGACGAGGATAACCGGATCTACCGCTCGTTTGCCGACAGACTCCGCAGCGCCTATCCCGAGACCGCCGCAATGTACGACAAAATGGCGCATGAGGAGATCGGACATCGCGACATGCTGCTTGAGCTACACCGCAGGAAATTCGGCGACTTCCTGCCGCTGATCCGCCGGCAGGACGTCAAAGGATTTGTGGCGCGGCGGCCGATTTGGCTCAATCGGTCGTTGAGCATCGAGGCGACGCGCAAATTCGCCGAGGAAATGGAATACGAAACCGCGCGGTTCTATCGCCGCGCTGCGGAGACTGCGCACGACGATTCCGTGCGCCATCTCTTACGCCAGCTCGCCGCCGCGGAGGACAAACACGAATCCCTCGCACATGAGCTTGGCGAGAAAATCACGCCAAAGGCGCGCGCAGCGGAAGACAGTGCGGCACGGCGCGTATTCGTGCTCCAATATGTGCAACCCGGGCTCGCCGGGCTGATGGACGGCTCCGTCTCGACACTGGCCCCCTTGTTCGCCGCGGCATTCGCCACGCACAACACCTGGTCGACCTTCCTGATCGGACTTGCCGCCGCGATCGGCGCCGGAATTTCGATGGCCTTTGCCGAAGCGCTGTCCGATGACGGCTCGCTGACCGGCCGTGGCGCACCTGTCGTCCGCGGCGCGGTTACCGGCCTAATGACGGCCATCGGCGGCCTCGGCCATGCGCTGCCTTATCTTATTCCGCACTTCTATACCGCGACCTCGCTGGCCTTCGCAGTTGTCGTCGTTGAACTGGCCGTCATCTCCTGGATTAGAACGCGATATATGGATACGCCGTTTCTTCAGGCGGCATTCCAGGTCTTGGTCGGCGGCGCTCTGGTGTTTGCTGCCGGCATCCTGATCGGCAATTCGTGACTTATTATTCCGCTTCTGCGACCGCGCGCGCTGACGATCGCCGCTAGGGCGCCCGATGTTCGCACTCGCTCATCTCTCCGACTTGCATCTGGCGCTCGCGCCGAAGGGCATCGAGCTTGCGGGCAAGCGCGCCCTCGGTCTCATCAATTGGCAGCGCAAGCGCAA
>CATPBC010000502.1 GCA_955652195.1 uncultured Xanthobacteraceae bacterium
GGCTGGCGTCGCGGAGATCGCGGTGGTAGCGAGGATCGAGCTTCCCACCAGCAGCATGTCGCGGCGATTGATTGTGGCTTGATCGATCATCTTATCCTCCTCTTGCGGATTTCAATGATAATTACAGCAGGTAATTGCAGTCGGCAAAATGGCCTTATTGCTCAAAAACAATGTCGCCAAACGTACTTACGACGGCTGTTTTCTTTTCGCGATCGCGTCGGCGATCGCCATGGCGCGCCGCGCCATCTCGGCATGCAGACGCTCGACCATCCGGCCGTCGATCTGCAGCACGCCCTTGTTTTCGTTTTCCGGCAGATCGAAAGCGGCGATGATCTTGCGCGCCGCATCGACCTCTTCCGGAGTTGGAGAGAACGCCTCATTGCACGGCTCGATCTGGCGCGGATGAATGAGCGTCTTGCCGTCAAAGCCGAGATCGCGCGCTTGCCGGCATTCCGCGGCAAAGCCCTCCGCGTCGCCGATATCGTTGTAAACGCCGTCGAGAATATCGAGCCCATAGGCGCGCGCCGCAGCCAGGCAGTTCATCAGCCACGGCAGCATCGGCGCCCGGCCGGGAACGAGGCGGGCGCGGGTGTCCTTGGCGAGATCATTGGTGCCCATGACGAAGCCGGCAAGTCGGGTTTCCGAATCCAGCGCCGCGGCGGCAATATCGCGGACATTGAGCATGGCGAGCGGCGTTTCCATCATGGCCCAGACGCGGACATGCGGATCGGTGCCCATGTCGACAAGGCGCGCGGCGAGATCCTGCAACTGGCGCGGCGAAGATACCTTCGGCACCAGCACCGCGTCAGGGCGCGCCGAGGCCGCAGCATCGATGTCCTCGACCCACCAGCGAGTATCGAGCCCATTGATACGCACCAGCACTTCGCGATCGCCGAAACCCTGTTGAATTGCCTTGACCACGGCATCGCGCGCCTGAAGTTTCGCCTCAGGCGCGACCGCGTCTTCGAGATCGAGGATGAGCACGTCGGCCGGCAGCTCACGCGCTTTTTCCAGCGCCCGGGGGTTCGACCCTGGCATGTAGAGTACGCTGCGGCGCGGCCGGACGGTCATTGCTACTAAACCCGTCTTCCCTTAATGCGCCACGCTAGCGGCCGGCATGCGTTGTGCCAACGCACACGTCATTCCGGGGCGTCGCGGAGCGTTGCTCGGCCCCGGAAAGACGAAATGCTACGCCGCCTTGCGCTTTGCCGTGATCAGCTTGCGGTTGATCAGGCATTCGGCGATCTGAATGGCGTTGAGTGCCGCGCCCTTGCGCAGATTGTCCGACACGATCCACATCGACAGCCCGTTGTCGACGGTCGCATCCTCGCGGATGCGGCTGATATAGGTGGCGTCTTCGCCGGCCGCCTCATGGGGCGTCACATAGCCGCCCGGCTCGTGCGAATCGATCACCAGACAGCCGGGCGCGTTCCGCAGTATATCGCGCGCTTCGTCGGCCGTGATCGGTTGCTCGAATTCGACGTTCACCGCTTCGGAATGGCCGACGAAGACCGGCACGCGCACGCAGGTCGCGGTCAGCTTGATTTTGGGATCGAGAATCTTCTTGGTCTCGACCACCATCTTCCATTCTTCCCTGGTGTAACCGTCCTCCATGAACGTGTCGATCTGCGGAATCACATTGAATGCGATCCGCTTGGCAAATTTCTTCGCAGTGATCTCGTCGATCTGAAATACCGCCTTGGTCTGGGTGAACAATTCATTCATCGCCTCCTTGCCGGCACCGGAAACCGACTGATAGGTGGCGACCACGACGCGCTTGATCTTGGCGCGGTCGTGCAGCGGCTTGAGCGCAACGACGAGCTGCGCCGTCGAGCAATTCGGATTGGCGATGATGCCGCGCTTGCGAAAGCCGGCGACAGCATCGGCGTTGACCTCCGGCACGATCAAGGGCACGTCGGAATCGTAACGCCAGGCCGACGAGTTATCGATCACCACCGCGCCGGCCGCGACGATCTTCGGCGAGTATTCCTTCGACACCGCAGAACCGGCCGACATCAGGCAGATGTCGGTGCCAGAGAAATCGTAGTGTTCGAGCGCTTTGACCTTCAGGGTGCGCTCGCCATAGGAAACTTCCACGCCCTGGCTTTTGCGCGAGGCGAGCGGCACGATTTCGTCGGCTGGAAACGAGCGCTCGGCAAGGATGCCGAGCATTTCCCGGCCGACATTGCCGGTCGCGCCAACAACGGCGACGCTGTAACCCATCGTTAACTCTCCAGCGAAAATTGGCTGCTCGGGGCGGGCCAAACCGGAGCCGAAGCTTCTAGGCGAGAACAAAACCAAACACAACGCCGCTAAGAACGTTCATACCGGCCGCCCACAGTGGCAATTTTGGCGCCGGATCGGCGGAACCTGCGATCAGGCCAAGGGTTTACCGCAGCGCTGTTGTTGCCCGGCAAATCGGGCTACATTGCCGGATAACAGAGCGAGGAGCCAATGTTTGCACCGATGCGCCCGCTGACCGCCGTTATAGCGGGCATCTTTGCGGCCAGCCTTGCGAGCTGGGCGATGCCTGCCAACGCGGCCAAACGGCACCAGCCGGTGCAGCAAGCCGCGCCGGTCGAACGCACGGCAAGCGGCACGATCATCCAGCCGACCACGACGATCATCCCTGATGGCACGGGCCATGCGAGAGTGATCGTGATCCCACGGCGTCGCTCGTATCTCGATACGGGGACCGAAGTCTCCGTGGGCGACCGCAACTTCCAGGATTATGTTCTGCCGCCGGGCGGCGATCCGGGCCGGCCCTATTGGTTCTACGGCCCGGACGTTCAAGGAACCGGCCGGTATCCTCTGCCAAGCGCTTTCGACGGCACCGGCATCAATCCAAACACGCCGTTTTAAGACGGATTTCGGAGGCGCCGCCTTCTCCAGCGCGCGCAACGCTTGAGCGAAGTTGGGGTGGGGCAATGACGCTCGCGTCGCGGTGGCGCAACAAATTCCGGCGTCGCTTCTATAGTCCATACAACAAGATCGTCCATCGCGGCCGTTATTTCATCTGCCAGTATTTTGGCGCCGATTTTCTGGTGCGTTCGGCCAATGTCGGCGGGCTGGAAATCTCGGCCAAGATCGCCGAGCACGCCGAGCTGACGAACTTCACGCGCAGCGCGGCGGCGCTCAAGCCGGACGTCTTCATCGACATCGGCGCCAATCTCGGCCTCTATACCTGCATCGTGATGAGAAACCGGCTGGCGCCACGCGCCATCCTGTTCGAGCCCGATCGCCGCAATCGCGTTCATCTGCAAGCCAATCTGCTGATTAACGACCTGCTCGACACCGATGTGCAAATCCATGCCGTGGCGCTCGGCGCCGAACCGGGGCGGTTACGCCTGGTGCCAGGACCCGAGCGCGATATCGGCCTATCGCAGATCGTCGGGACCGGCATGGCCAGCGATGGTTACGAGGTCGATGTCGTTCGTTTTGACGATCTTGTGGCGCTGACCGGCCGCACGCTGGCGGTCAAGATCGACGTCGAGCGTTATGAGCGCAAAGTGCTCGCTGGAATGGCGCGCACGCTGCGCGACAATCGCGGCATGGTCCAGATCGAAGTGCTTGAGGAGCGCGACGAGACGGTCCGCTTGATGGCCGCGGCGGGCTTTAAGCTCGCGCAAGACTTCGGCCCGAATCTGGTTTTCAGGAAAGATTGAACGGCGCGCGAATTTCGCGGCGCTCAATCGGCGTTGGTTACGCCGATAGCTTCTCTAACTCGCCGACGATCGCCGCGCCCATCTCCGCGGTGCTGACCACCTTGGCGCCCGCAGACTTGATGTCGGCGGTACGCAACCCCTTGGCGAGCGTCACCGCGATCGCGGCATCGAGCGCATCCGCCGCTTTGCCCAAATTGAACGAGTAGCGTAACGCCATGCCGAATGAAGCGAGCATGGCGATCGGGTTGGCCATGCCCTTACCGGCGATGTCCGGCGCCGAGCCGTGCACCGGCTCATACATCGCCTTGCGCCGCTTGGTCCGCGCGTCGATCTCGCCGAGCGAAGCGGACGGCAGCATACCGAGCGAGCCGGTCAGCATCGCCGCAACGTCCGACAGCATGTCGCCGAACAAATTGTCGGTGACGATCACGTCGAACTGTTTGGGCCAGCGCACGAGTTGCATGCCGCCGGCGTCCGCCAGCATGTGTTCGAGCTGGACGTCCTTGTATTCGCGTGCATGCAGGTCCTCGACCACCTCGTGCCACAGCACGCCGGTCTTCATGACGTTGCGTTTTTCCATCGAGGTGAGCTTGTTGCGCCGCCGGCGCGCCAGTTCGAAACCGACCCGCGCGATGCGCTCGATTTCATAAGTGTCATAGACCTGGGTATCGACGGCGCGCTTCTGGCCGTTGCCGAGATCGGTGATGGTCTTCGGCTCGCCGAAATAGACGCCGCCGGTAAGCTCGCGCAGGATGACGATATCGAGTCCGTCAACCGCTTCGCGCTTAAGGCTCGATGCGTCGGCCAATGCCGGATAGACGATCGCCGGCCGGATATTGGCGAACAGGCCAAGCTCCTTGCGCAGCCGCAAAAGTCCTGCTTCCGGGCGCAGGTCGTAGGGGACGGCGGCCCATTTCGAGCCGCCGACGGCCCCGAGCA
>CATPBC010000503.1 GCA_955652195.1 uncultured Xanthobacteraceae bacterium
GCTTCCTGCATGTGGTAGCCGGAAATCGAGATCGAATTAAATTTCGGCATATGCGCCGAGGTGTAGGAAAAAATATCGGAGATGACGCGCAACGACGGTTGCGGCGGATAGATGTAGGTGTTGCGCACCATGAATTCTTTGAGGATGTCGTTCTGGATCGTGCCGGCAAGTTTTTCCGGCGGCACGCCTTGCTCCTCGGCGGCGACGATATAGAGCGCAAGCACCGGCAGCACGGCGCCATTCATTGTCATCGAAACCGACATCTGATCGAGCGGAATGCCGGCAAACAGCGTGCGCATGTCATAGATCGAGTCGATGGCGACGCCAGCCATGCCGACGTCGCCGGCAACCCGCGGATGATCGCTGTCGTAGCCGCGATGGGTGGCGAGATCGAAGGCGATTGAAAGACCTTTCTGACCGGCAGCCAGGTTGCGCCGGTAGAAGGCATTGGAATCTTCCGCCGTCGAGAAGCCGGCATATTGCCGGATCGTCCACGGCTGCGTCACATACATGGTCGGGTAGGGACCGCGCAGAAAGGGCGGGATGCCGGGATAGGTGTCGACGCCGGCAAGATCTTCGACATCGCGCGCCGCGTAGACGGAGTTGACCGCGATGCCCTCGGGCGTGAGCCACGATGAAGCGCTGGGCGAAGCGCGAGGTGAAGCATGTGCGGCCGCCGGGGAGGACGCCTCGGCGAAAGCGACTTTGGAAAAATCCGGAATTTGGCTCATCTGTGCGCTCAGCGCTCCGGCACTCGAAGAATATCGTAAGCCGCCCTCAGTGTCGCCAGTGCGTCGCAGCCTTCGTCAATAAACGATTGCACGCCGGCCTCGCGCATTAGCTCCTCGCGCGCGCCCGGGCGGCCGGCGCAATAGATGTGGCGAGCGCCGGTGTTTTTGAGCGCGGCGGCTGCGGCTGCCAGTTCCGTGGCAGACATCTTGTCAGAGGCGCAGAGGCAGGCGAGTGCCGCTTGTGCGCGCCGATAATCGGCGGGAGCGCCAGGCACTGCTTCGATGCCGCCCGCTTCGAAAAAGTTCTTGGCGAAATTGACGCGTGCGGTGAATTCAGCCGGCGCGCCGATCGCGGCCAAGAAAATTTTCGGCCGCGTGCCGGTGGCGGCAAGGATCCGGTCGGATTGCTCGCGCAGGCTTTCGAATGGTTCGGTAAGGCGCAGCCGCGGCAGCGGCGCGACAGTCACTGTCGCGGGTTGCTCGCTCGCCGCTGCGCGGGGTTTGACGTCAAGAACGGCGGGCGGCGTTTCAGCAATGTCGGGAAAGGCATTGCTGCCGGTCAAAATGTCCTGGCCGTGCGCCACTGCCTGCTCGAGCGCAGCGCGCACGGCGGCGACATTTCGTTGTACGAGCCCGCTTTCGAGCGCGGCCCAGGCGCCGCCCGCGCGTTCGATTGCTTGCAGTTGCGTCCAAGCGGCGAGGCAGAGTTGCTCGGTCAGCGATTCAAAGGCGCCGGATCCCGCCGCCGGATCGGTGACGCGCGCCAGGTTGGATTCTTCCAGAAGAATGAGCTGCATGTTGCGGGCGACGCGGCGAGCGAAGGCATCGGACAAACCAAGCGCTGCAGTATGCGGCAGCACCGTGACGGCATCAGCACCGCCGAGGCCGGCCGCGGCCACCGCGATCGTTGCGCGCAATATATTGGCGTAAGGATCGCGCCGCGTCATGGTTCGCCACGCCGTCTCAGCCATGACAATCGTGGGCTTCGGCGGCAGACCCGACGCCGTCGCAACGCGGGCCCACAATTTGCGCAGCGCGCGAAACTTTGCCGTGGTCAGAAATTGGTCGGCATCCGCCGTCAGCCGGAAATAGATCGCGGCATAAGCGGCTTCGAGCGACATTCCGCTTTGTTCGAGCGCGCGCAAATAAGTCAGCGCACTGGCGAGCGCGAAAGCGAGTTCCTGCGCCTCGGACCCGCCCGCATTGTGGATGACACGCCCATCTGCGACCGCAAATGGCCCGCGAAAGCCGTCGGCCGCCAATTCGGTAATTGTCGCGGCGAAAGCGGGCGCCAGATTTTGCCAGGTCTGTGGGCTGCGGCCGGAGGCGGCAAAGCCGCCAATCGGATTGAGGCTAAAGCGCAGATCGATCGAAGGCGGGTCGATGCCGCGATGCTTGATCAGCGTAGCGAGGTCGCGAACCACGCCGCGGGTTCGCGGACTTAAATTGAGGTCCAGGATCGTATCGCGGCCAAGATCGATTCCGTCCAATACCTGCGCCAGCGATGGCGCGGCTGCCTCGAGGCCAAAGCCATTGGCGCTCACCGACTCAGCGAAAACCAGCACCAGGCCGCTGGCGCCATTTTCCAGATCCTCTTTGGCCTGCGCATTCGCTGCTGCCGGATCGGGATGATCGACGCGCTGCATGACGGCCCATGGCGTGCCGGTCGGGCGCCCGGCGATGGTCGTTGCCGTCCGCGCACGCGGATAAAGCGGCTCGATTGTCAGTCCATCATGGGTCCGGCTCTTGAGCCGCTCGAACGGTGCGCCCTTGAGCACGGCGTCAACGAGCTTCCGCCAATCCGCCTCGGTGGCGGAGGGGAAATCGCCGGTTATTGCAGGAGCGTCGGGGTTCGCCATGCCTGGAAAATGCCATGCGCGGGCGCGGCGGCCAACCGCCGGATGGCCCCTTAGCGCGGCGGGTTTCGTTCAGCCGACAAGCGAAGCGGCGGCAGCTTCTCAATGCCGCTGATATCGATACGGGATAGCGCGTCGCTAACGCGCTGTCCGGCGATGATGCGATCGGGCGCGATTTCGGCAAGCGGCAAGAGAACGAAGCCGCGTTCGAACAAATGCGGATGCGGCAGCGTCAGATCCGGCTCGCGCATGACGAGGTCATTATAGGCGAGGATGTCGATGTCGATCGCGCGCGGTCCCCAGCGGCGTTCATTTGCCCGCTCGCGCCCGAGCGCGCGTTCGACGCTCAGTCCTTGCGCCAGCAGCGCGCGCGGATCGAGGGAGGTCGCAATCATAATCACGGCGTTGATGAAGGCCGGCTGATCGACGATCCCCCAGGGCGGCGTGCGATAATCCGACGAGCGCGCCAGGAGCCGCACCGCGCGGCCGGCGCACAGCATCGCGACGGCGCGATCGAATGTGGCGCGCACATCGCCGACATTGCCGCCGAGCCCGAGCAAGGCCTCGGCCACAGAGCCGTTCATGATTTGCGGTTGCGGGCGCGTTCGATCGTCACGCCGACGTCCTCGAACGTCGCTGCGATCGGGGCATGCGGCTTGTGCACCGAGATGCGTACGCTGCGTACCTGTGGGCAGCGTGCGAGCACGGCTTCGGCGACGGCGCCGGCGGCGCCTTCCACCAGCCGATAGCGCCGGCCGCAGAATGCCTCAATAACGGTTTTGATCACGAGGTCGTAGGAAACCGTATCCTTCAGCTTGTCGGTCCGCGATGCGTTGCCGAGATCGAGGTCGAGTTGCAGATCGATCTGGAAGGTTTGCCCGACCTTGGCTTCGTGCTGCATCACGCCGTGATAGGCGTGAAGCGCCAGACCCTTGAGGAAGATAGTGTCGCTCATTGCGCGCGCCTGATCGCCGCGGCCACGGCGAGCGCTTGAACGGTCGGTGCAACATCATGCGTGCGGATAATCGCCGCGCCGCGCTCGACCGCAATCAAATGGGCGGCCAATGATCCGCCGAGCCGTTCACCGGGCGCCGCGCGCACAATCGAATCGATGAAGCGCTTGCGTGAAGCTCCAACCAAAAGCGGAAGATTGAAACCGCGCCAGGCGTCAAGCCGCGCGATGCAGGCAAGGCTCTGCTCCGGCGTTTTGCCGAAGCCGATACCCGGATCGAGGACCACCTGATCGCGTCCAATGCCGGCGCGCCAGGCGATTTCCAGGGAGCGCGAGAAGAATTCCGTCACATCGGCGATGATGTCGATCGCGGGATCGGCTTTGTCGCGATTATGCATGATGACGATCGGCACGCCGTGATCGGCGACGACGCGCGCCATGTCGCGGTCGCGCTGCAGTCCCCAAACATCGTTGACGATCGCCGCGCCGGCATCGAGCGCCCAGGCCGCGATCGGCGCTTTCATTGTGTCGATCGAAACCGGGATGCCAAGCCCAACCAGCGCCGGCAGAACTGCCCCGAGGCGGCTGCGCTCCTCTTCAGGCGAGACTGGGACCGCGCCACCATAGGGCCGTGTCGATTCCGCGCCCACATCGATGATGTCGGTGCCCTCGGCGACAAGGCGTTGCGCGTGCGCCAGCGCCGCTGTTGGTTCAAGGAAACGGCCGCCATCGGAAAACGAATCCGGCGTAACGTTAAGCACGCCCATAATCAGGGGGAGCCGCGCCTTGGCGAGCAGTTCGATTAACACGTTACCGGCGGATACCGCGGCGGACGCGGCACCACGGAGCGCGTTCGGGGCCATGGTTTTGGCCGCCATTGCAGTCGTCCTCAAGCTTATTGGCAGGCTCTCGCAGGCCTGCTTGCGTGGCTTTGCGCGGACCCTCGCATGGAGTCAAGACGTCGGCCATCGCTGAATGATGCGCCGTAGCGGCGGCGCGCGCCGGATCGCGGCGATCAATAGCGGATCACGGGCGGCAGTTTCTTGGCATCCTCGATCCAGCGCGTAATCGTATTCACCGACGGCAGAATGCGGACCAATTTGCGCTTAGTA
>CATPBC010000504.1 GCA_955652195.1 uncultured Xanthobacteraceae bacterium
ATGCGTGCGACACGCTACTATCAGACCGGCGAACGATTTTTGCATCCGCGTTCACAGCGGAGCATGGATGTCTATGCGCGTTCAGTGAAGCTCTTCAAGGAAGCGGCGGCGTTGATCCCGCGCCCACGTATCGAGCCGGTCGAGATTCCTTACGAGAACACAAGCTTGCCGGCGCTGCTGGTGCATCCAAACCCAGAGGCCACGGGTGCGCAGCCGGCGCCGGCAATGGTATTTTTCGACGGTTTCGACGTCACCAAAGAGCTGCAATACGGCTACGGCATTCCCGATCTCGCCGCGCGCGGCATCGGTTGTCTCGTGGTCGACGGGCCGGGCAATGGCGAGAGCGTGCGGTTTCGTAACCTGCCGCTGATCGCCGAGACCGAAAATTACGCGACGCCGGCATATCAATATCTTGCCGCGCGGCGCGAATTCGATCCAAATCGAATTGGGGTAATGGCACTGTCGCTCGGCGGCTATTACGCGCCGCGCGCCGCGTCACTCGAGCCGCGCTTTGCCTGCTGCGTCGCTTGGGGCGCGCAGTGGGACTATCACGAGATTTGGGCCCGCCGTCTCGAAGAGCTCGATTCTGGCAAGGTGTTGTCGCTTTCGGTGCCGCCGGAACATCTGCAGTGGGTGCTCGGCGTTTCTGACCGTGCCGCCGCCCTCAAAAAGCTCGAAGGCTTTCGCCTCGACGGCATCGTGCAAAAAATGGCCTGTCCGTTTTTGTTGCTGCACGGCGCCGGCGATGAGCAGATTCCACTTGAGTTGGCGGAAAAGCTCTTTGAGGCCGTGGGCTCCAAGCAGAAGGCGCTTAAGATATTCAGTCGCGAGGAAGGCGGTTTCCACCACTGCCAGGTCGATAATATCACTATCGGCGTGCACTACATGTTCGATTGGATCGCGGATGTTTTGAATGCCGGTCGATAGGTAGGACGCACCCTGCGCTACCAGCGGTAGTTCGAGACCGGGACGAAAACCCAGCAAGATGCTTCGTCAAAGCAAATCGTGCTCGCTGCACGATCAGATTAAATAATCCTTAAATGGTGGGCGACCATTGTGATCCGGCTGGCTATTTCCCTCGTGGAGCCCCGCTATGGTTCGCCTGCTTGCCTCGTTCGTGGCCGTCATGTTGCTGACCCAATGTTCTTATGCGTCGGCCGGTGAATACGGCAACAAGGACGAGGCCATGGCGATGGTCGAACGCGTGAAAGAGATGTTCGTCAGGGACGGCGCCGATCCGACCTTCAAAGCTGTTTCCGATAAGTCTGTGGCCAACTTTCACGATCGCGATCTCTATCCCTTCATTTACGACTTGAGAGGCAATTGCGTCGCGCATGGCGCTCGGCCGGCGCTCATAGGTAAAAATCTCCTCGACCTCAAGGATCAAGACGGAAAATACCTGATCCGCGAAATGGTCGACATCGCCAGCGGGCCTGGCGCAGGCTGGGTCAATTACAAGTGGCCTAATCCGATCAACAATAAGATCGAGGATAAGACCAGCTACATCGAAAAGATGGGCGACTATTTCGTTGGGGTCGGAGTCTACCGGGAGTGACCCGAACGGCCGACGAAGGAAAACGGCCGGGCAAAGGCAGCAGCATGCTCACATTCGTCAACGAGCCGGCGTCCGGATTTCTGTCACGCCTGACAATTCGCACCAAAGCCTTCATCGCCTCTGCCGTTGTATTGATCTGTCTGATCGGGATGGGCGTGATTGCGGTGCTTGGCTCGCGCGAGGTCGCCCGAAATTTGGACGAGCTTTCACGGTCGAACTTGCCGACCCGCGGCGCCGCGGTGATAGTGAACAACTCCGTGATTGACGCACATATGCGGATATTTCGCTATGTGTCCTGGGCCAGCAACGGCGTAAATGAGAAGCTTCTGCAGAATCTCCGCAACGAAATCGAAGCCGATTTCTCGGCGATCAGGAAAAGCTTCAATGAACTAGCGGCACGGCCCGATCTTTCGGCCCAGTTAAAGACCGAGCTGAGCACCCTTCAGGGAAAGCTGCAGAAGTACGAAAGCACCGCCAGGGACGTGCTCGACGTCGGACGGACCGACCCGCCAATGGCAACGATGATGCTTGGCCAAACCGACGACAGCTTTACCGGCATCGAGGCTAATATTCGCAAGATCCTCAATGCGATTGTCGCCGAGTCGTATTCGATTGTCGAAGAGCTATCGATCGCCACCGGACGCGAAACGCTTTCGCTCGCAATCGGACTGATCGCCTGCTTCGTGCTCAGCGTGGCCGCCATGGCTTTCGTCGCCAGATCGATCGTTAGACCGATCACCTCGATTACTCACGCCATGCAGAAGTTGTCGACCGGGGACACTGCGGTAGAATTGGGATATCGCGATCGCAGCGATGAAATCGGACAGATGATCGAGGCGATCGAGATCTTCCGGCACAACGCGCTCGAGATTCAAGCAATGCAGCTGTCCCGTCGCCAAGCCGAAGAGCAGCGAGCGCTGAAACGACGCGAAGAGATGGCCGCACTTGCCGCGGAATTTGAAGGCTCGGTCAAACAGATTGCCGCACAACTGGTCAAGGCTGTCACTGCAGTGCGCAACAACGCTGAGGTGATGGCCAAGGCTGCAGAAGATACCAAAACAAAATCGAGTTCGAGTGTCGAAGCCGTTGTTAATACCCGCGAAAATATAGAAACAGTGGCGCAGGCGGCACGCGAGCTGTCGCGAACCATTGATGAATTGGCAGGACGCACTAATGACGTTTTCAAGCTTACCAGCGACACCGCAGAGCAATCGGAAAGCGCCAGTGCGGAATTGGCCAAGCTCGCCGCCTCCGTGGAGCAGATCCTGCCTATTACCGATCTCATTCAGGGCATCGCGCAACAGACCAATCTTTTGGCATTGAACGCGACAATCGAAGCAGCCCGGGCGGGAATGGCCGGAAAGGGATTCGCGGTGGTTGCCGGTGAAGTGAAAACGCTCGCTCAGCAAAGTGGCCGAGCTACCGATGAGATCGCGCATAAAATTGCGGCTGTCCGCGAAACCTGCTCCGCCGTGGTCTCGACCATCAGTCAGATCATTCAGGCAATAAAAAATCTCAAAGCCTTCGCAACCGAGATCTCGACCGGCATCGGGCAGCAATCTGCTGCGACCGCCGGCATTTTCGCCAGTGCGCAGTCAGCCGCCGATAGCTCACGGGCGGTAGCGGCAAATATCGTCGATCTAAACGGTCATGCCGATGCGACGTTTGCGGCTTCTAACGAAGTGCTCGAGACCACCAAGCGCCTGTTCGACCATACCCGAGGCGTGCAGACCAATGTCGACAAGTTTTTGGGCCACGTGAGAAGCGCTTAAGGGCGCCGCACTGCGTCTGCTCAAGCCGCAAGCATCTTCTGCACTTCACTGACCAGCTCGCGCAGGTGAATCGGCTTGGACAGAACCTTGGCGTGCCTGGGCGCGCTTGAGTCGGAATTGAGTGCAACGGCGGCGAAGCCGGTAATGAACATGATCTTGATGTCGGGATCGAGCTCGGCCGCGCGGCGGGCAAGTTCGATCCCATCCATTTCCGGCATGACAATATCGGTCAGCAAGAGTTCGAACGGCTCTTCGCGCAATCGCTGATAGGCGGACAGACCGTTGTCATACGAAATCACGTCGAAGCCGGCATTTTGCAGCGCCTTGACCAGGAAACGGCGCATATCGATGTCGTCTTCCGCAAGCAGGATTTTGGACATGACCAACGAACCCGGCTTTGGCCGGCCCCCTGCATCCCATAAGCGGGACGCCAGGTAAACATCGGGTGAAGGAGGAGCCGCGATGCTGGGCCTATGGCAGCAAATGGCCTTGGCAAGCTGCGGCGCGTATGGAAAATAGCTGCCAGCCGCACGTCACGCGAAAGCCCCCAGCGTCATGCCGGAAATGCAGGACGAACTCGATCCCCCGTTCGAAGCCCTGGAGCCGGCGGACTGCCGTGGGCCGCTGTTGTTCAATTCACCGCACAGCGGGCGGATTTATCCTCGGGAGTTCTTGCTGACCTCACGGCTCGATCTGGCGACGCTGCGCCGCTCGGAGGACTCATTCGTCGGTGAGCTGATCGAAGGCGTGGTGGCCCGCGGCCATCCCGTGGTGCGAGCGCATTTCCCGCGCTGTTACGTCGACGTCAATCGCGAACCTTACGAACTGGACCCGCGAATGTTCGAGGGGCGACTGCCCTCGTTTGCCAATACCCGCTCAATGCGGGTGGCAGGCGGGCTCGGCACGGTCGCGCGCGTAGTGGGCGATGCCCAGGAAATCTATGATCAGCGGATTACGGTCGCGGAGGCGATGCGGCGCATTGACGGGCTTTATAAGCCTTACCACCGGGCGCTGCGCCGGCTTTTCATGCGGCTGCAACGCGATTTTGGCGCTGCGATCCTGATCGACTGCCATTCAATGCCCTCCACCACCGGCAGTCGCGACGAGCGGCCGCGCGCGGATCTGGTGCTTGGCGATCGCTATGGCACAAGCTGCGTCGGGATTGTGCCGGAAGCAATCGAACAATGCATGCGCGGCTTCGGTTACACCGTGAGCCGCAACAAACCCTACGCCGGCGGCTTCATCACCGAGCATTACGGCAATCCGACCGCTGGGCTGCACGCTATTCAGCTTGAGATCAATCGTGGGCTTTACATGGACGAGCGCCGTTACGAGCGCTCGGCCTCGTTTGCCAAGTTGGCACGCGAATTCGAATTACTGGCCGATCAGCTTGCCAATATCCCGATCGAAGAACTACGACCCTACCGCGCCGCGGCGGAGTAGCGAGCCGCAAAACTAAAGCGCAAGGCCAAAGAAAAAGGGCCGCTCACCTTGCGGGAGCGGCCCAAGTCTAGGGAGGAAACGCCCAAGGAGGGCGACGGTAACGTGAGAGAATCTCCCGCTACCGCACTGCAGCAACATACACTGCGCCGCACAAAATTCAAGGCTGGTCGGCCGGTCCGTGGGAATTTTTCCCGTCCAAATTCGGCGTATTGTGCATATTTGCGATGCAGGCTCAAAATAGATAAGTACAATCAGAAACTTATGGCTTGAAGTATGCTTGCTTAAAACTTGGCCATTTTCTTGTTTTCATGGCCAGCGGCAACGCTGATTTCGAATATCGGCGCGCTTGGCCCTGGCGGCCAGGCCAGCCAAGTGTGGATGCCGTGTAAGGGCGGATTCTAGGGGTTTGCGATGACGGCGATCGACTTTACTGCCTTTGTCGACGAACTTGCCGCCATCTCTGGCGAAACCATCCGGCCGTTTTTTCGCAGCGCGCTGGGCATTGAAAACAAAAGCCGCTCCGGCGGCTTCGATCCGGTCACGGCCGCCGACCGCGCCGCCGAAGCGGCAATGCGTACCCTCATCAAGCGGACGTTTCCCGAGCACGGTATCATCGGCGAAGAATTCGGCATTGAGCGCCGCGACGCTGAATATGTCTGGGTGCTCGACCCGATCGACGGGACCAAGTCGTTCATCTGCGGCATGCCGGCCTGGGGGACGCTTATCGCATTGACCCGGCGCGGCGAGCCGATTTACGGCATGATGCATCAACCGTTCACGCGCGAGCATTTCTCCGGCGATGGCCGCGGCGCGCGCTATCGCGGGCCCGCCGGCGATCGAGCGCTTCGCGCACGCGCCTGCGCCTCAGTGCAGGACGCCGTGCTGTGCACGACCAGTCCGCTATTGATGAAATCTGACGACCGCAAATGCTTTCAACGGGTCGAGCAGGCGGTGCGGCTGTCGCGCTATGGCGGCGATTGCTACGCCTATTGCGTGCTTGCCGCCGGCCATGTCGACTTGGTGATCGAAACCGAACTCAAGCCGCACGATGTCTTGCCTTTGATTCCGATCATCGAAGGAGCCGGCGGCATCATTACTACGTGGGAAAACGGCCGACCGCATGAGGGCGGGCGCATCGTTGCGGCGGGCGATCAACGGGCCCACGCACAGGCGCTGGAGTTGCTAAATGGGTAAGTCGCCGAGGCAGGCCGCCCAGCTCGAACCATCAATAAAGCGGAGTGCCCGGAACAAAGGCGTCGAACGCCGCCCAAAATTGCGATCGGAAGCGATCTTGCTCCATCAGCAGTTCGTGCTGCGCACCAACGATGACGAGATGCGAGCCGGCGCGCAACACTCCGGCGAAATCTTCAATCGCGGAATTTGAAACCACCTGGTCGTTGCCGCCGGCGACGATCAGCATGGGTTGGCGAATCCGAGCCGGGTAACTGGGCTCGCGCAGCGCGCGCATCGAGCGGAACGCGGCGTCACACCAGGCAACCGTTGGCGCGCCCAAAGCGAGAGCGGGCTCGGCTTCGAGGATGGCGGCATTACGCGCATAACGTACCGGGTCGGAAGTGAGAATGTTGCCGAGGAAAGGCCGCGATTCGACGATGCTGGTGTCGGTCCTGGGAACGTACATCGCCCCGAACCCGGCCAGGCGCAGCGCGCGGACGATCAGCGAACCGGTGCCCATCGAATAGTCCACGCCGCCGAGCGCAATAAGCGGTGCGATCAGGACCATGCGATCGAACCACTGGCGGCCGCGATACGCCGCGCGGATGAGGACATTGGCGCCGGTGGAATGGCCGATCGCGAAGAGTGGCGGCGGACAATCCGGCAAAACGACTTCACGCATCAAAGTTTCAAGATCGGTGTCGTATTCGGCAAAATCGCGCACATAGCCTTTGCGGTGGTCAGTCAGGGCGCGATCCGACAGACCCTGACCTCGCCAGTCCAACGCTGCGACAGCGAAGCCGCGCGCGCGCAGGTCGCGCACGGTCTCGAAATACTTTTCGATCCATTCCGAGCGACCTTGGAAAATGCACACCGTGCCGCGGCGCCCGGCTGGCGGCAGCCAGCGGGCAAAGCGAAGGGTCACACCGTCAGGGGTTTTGAGCGTGCCGGCGACGAAGTTGTCGGGAACCGGGTTCGCAGGAATGGAAATAAGTTTCATGAAGGCTTTCGGGCGAGCCGTTTGGCGTTCGCTTATAACAGTCTGGAAATGCTGCTCAACTTGCCAGGCTAGGCCGCGCCCGGCAGGGCCCCGGGCCGGGCCTGACGACATTGATTGCGCCGATTTCCAAAAAGAAACTCCATATTAAAAACAATGGCTTGTCGTCTCTTGCGGGGTCGGAACAATGATCCCATATCAACTATGCGCAGGCTATCCAGGGCTGCGCATTGAACGGCTTGGCCCTATACGGGCAGGCCACCCGCATGTCGCTTCAAAAGGAGGATATGCCATGCGAACTTTCGACTTAGCACCACTTTATCGTTCGACCGTCGGCTTCGACCGTTTGTTCTCGTTGCTCGATCAGGGCCTCGAGGGCGCAGTGCCCGGTTATCCGCCCTACAATATCGAGCGCACCGGCGAGAATGCTTATCGCGTATCCGTAGCGGTCGCCGGCTTTAACGAGCCGGAGCTCTCGATCGTGGCGAAGGAGAACACGCTGACGATCCGCGGCGAAAAAAACGCCAAGGAAGAAGAAAAGCGCGGTGAAGTGCTCTACCAGGGCATTGCGGCGCGTACCTTTGAGCGTGTGTTCCAG
>CATPBC010000505.1 GCA_955652195.1 uncultured Xanthobacteraceae bacterium
TCACATCGTGAGCTACGGCGGGATGACGCCTGGCAATGTCGGCCCTTTGATCGATGGTGCAGTCTTCACCCGAGGACCCAGCGAAAAGAAGCTTACGGCAATGTTTATCGGCGGCGCCAACATGGCAGCTGGAGAGGAGCTGCTCGCGGCAGTAACCAAACGTTTTTTTGGTAACTTTCGCGTCTCGGTAATGCTGGATAGTAATGGTTCAAATACCACGGCTGCTGCAGGGGTTGCGCAGATTGCAAAGGCGGTACCTCTCGCGAACAAGAAGGTGGTGGTGCTTTCCGGTACCGGACCCGTCGGACTCCGTGCCGCGGCGCTTTTCGCCAAGGAAGGCGCGCAAGTAACCCTGACCTCGCGAGACAAACAACGTGCAGCAGCGGCGTGCCAGTTGATCCAGGCACGCTTTAGAGTATCGCCGATCCCGCTTGCGGCTGCCGATGATGATGCCCGTGGTGCGACCATTCGCGGGGCAGACGTCGTGTTGGCAGCCGGGGGCATTGGCGTCAAGCTGCTAGAGGAACGTCACTGGCGAGACGAACGGACTATCGAACTAATTGCCGACTGCAATGCGCAGCCGCCTCTCGGGGTCGGCGGGATCGACGCAACTGACAAGGGCAATACTCGTCACCAGAAGCTTGTCTTTGGTGCGCTCGGGATCGGCGGCCTCAAGTTGAAACTGCACCGCGCGTGCATAGCGCGACTCTTCCAATGCTCAGATCAAGTGTTGGACGCCGAAGAGATTTACGCCTTGGCTAAAACCATGACGTGATGAGTAACAATGGTCAAAGACAATGGCATTGAACTCTTACAGGGAGTACGGCCATGAACGTTGAAAGCATCTTGGAAAGAAAGGGAACGGAGGTTGCAACAATAGCGCCCGAGGCTAGCATCAAAAGAGCGGCAGACTGGTTACGCGCAAAGAACGTTGGCGCTCTAGTGGTGACGAGCAACGACGCTATTCTCGGTATTATCTCCGAGCGTGACATTGTGCGCGCGTTTTCTCAGTACGGCGAGCCAGTTGTGTCTATGCAAGTAAAGGACATCATGACGCACGGTTTGATCACCGCGTCCCTCGGGGATGATCTCACCCACCTGATGCGCTTGATGACCCGCCATCGCGTGCGCCACATGCCTGTGCTTCGCAACGGCAAGCTGGCTGGCATTATCAGCATAGGTGACGTGGTTAAGCACCGGCTGGATGATCTGGAACTTGAAGCGAGCGTTCTCCGCGATGTCTACATTGCTAGCCACTGACGTTAGCCGTTAGTGCGCGGCGGTCCTGACGGGGCAGATCATCACTGAGACACTCGGATCAATTTAATGTGGCTCACATCGCGCTCGCCGTTATTTGGGGAACTGTCTTCGTTGGGCTGAAGTTTGGAGGAAAATCCAATGACCCAAGCCCATAGTGCTTTGAGCTAGTTAGATATTTTGTTCAAGAGATCACGCTTGATCTTGCGCTTAACAAAGACCGCCTGTTCGCCGGAGATGGCGAGTACATTAGTTCCAAATGGTCGGCGTCGACCTAGTGCAGTTTGCACTACGCCCTAGTGCATTTTGCACTAGCTCTGGCAGTCCCAATTACCCTGAGCACGGCTTATTTTCGGGCCCGCTAATCTCTCAGTCAGAAATTAGAGCTACGGTGGTGTCCGGGGATACTCGGGCCACGGGTCACAAGATGAAACGATTTTTGCTCCTGCCAGCGGCAGTTATGCTGGGACTGACTAGTGCTTCCACCGTTCCAGTCCAGGCGGGCGGCGGAGATGTTGCGGCCGGACTGATAGGCGGTCTCGCTGCCGGAACGATCATTGGGGCTGCGGTTACAGCCCCGCGCTACTATGGCCCGCCGCCAGTGTATGTGGCGCCCGCACCATATTGCTATTGGGCGCAAGGACAGCCGGTGTGGGACCCATACCGCGGCGCGTGGATGTACCCGGCTGTCAGAGTTTGCCAGTAGACTTCATCGCCCGCACGGCGTCGCCGTGTACTATTCCTGTATTGCCTCCTCGCAGGCGGTAATCGCGTCGTCACAGCACGTCGCGGCACGCTCCAGTGCGTCAACCGCATCCTCCGCCCTTTGCCCATCTTCGCCGTCTTGGGCATCCTCGGGCATGTTGTCGAATTCGTCTTGTTCTTGGGTCAACGCCACTTCAAGGATGCCTTTGGCCTCCCCGACCAGCGCCAGAGCACGCCGGATTTCCTTACGACGCAGGTCATTCATGCTCACCCCCGCTCGTATTTTGTCGGGCGCGTACAAGCCCTGGTTTTGCGTCTGCACCGACCACATGACCGGTGGCAGGATTGACTAAGTGAACGCGGCGGCAGGCCGTACCGGTCACAGCTTCGTAAACCTGATCGGTGGGCGCGGGCGTCCGATGCCAATCCGACGTTTAGCACCGATGGTAGCCCGAAATACCGAAACAGCGGATGGCGACGATTAGGCTCCGGCAGAGATCATTCGCCCCGACCGATCCGACATTGATCTAAAGAATTTCAATTCAATAGCGGCAAGCACTGCACCCGAGTTCGTGGGACGTTCCGCGCGGCCAGTCTGCGGAAATCGAGCTTCACGATCCGTTCTGATTGCCCTTAGCGGCAGAAGTTGTCCACGTCGTAAACCGTTATTCCGAGGTCGCGCGCGGCACGATGATCGCTGACGAGATAGTCGATAAGCTCCTGGCGTTGCCTGCGGCGGTCGCGCGCGCGGCGGAGATGATCAGCAACTTGGCTAAAAACAGCGCGAAGTGAGAACGTCCGACGTGCGATGAATGCGGCGCCTCTTTCGCTATGCGAGTGGCAAGACATGACAAGCCCCCAAATCATCTGGGCTAACTTTCCTCGCTTGATCCCTTTTCCTCCACCCGATTACTGCTCACGACGCGCGCTGAGTTAATACCCGGTCGCGTCGTTTGCCATATCTGGCGGCAATCCCTATTTTCGGGTCAGTTATGCGTTGCGTGAGGAGCGTTCTTTGGCAGTGCCCCGCCCGAGCTATGAGCATTTCGAGGAGGATGGTGCGAGCGTGTACCGGGCGGCATGTCAGCTCGGATGTGAGGGTATCGTGTCGAAGCGGCTTGGCTCGCCTTACCGCTCCGGGCGCTCTCCGAACTGGCTGAAGATCAAGAACCCGGCCGCGCCAGCGGTCAAGCGCGAAGCGGAAGAGGACTGGAGCCGCTGATCCGAGGAGCCTCGATCATGAGCGAAGAAGATGATCCGCTGGTGCTTGACGGAAACTGGCACCGTCTCTGCATCTCTGGTGACGCTAGTGCAATGGAGCAATGGGGGCCCAATCTGAAAGTCAGCATCGCCGCAGTTACACAACAAGGGGCGACGCTCGCACACCACGAGGTTGGGGCACTGATTGATACGGGATCTAAGTCATCTTGTATCTCGCCACGCCTGGCACCGAAGATGGAAGGTGGCCTACGGGGAGTCCGCAGCTTGCCGCACATTTATGGCCTCCTTGAAGGTCCGCCGACGATCCGAGGCTTAGTTCGGTTCAAGAATGGGGTTGAGTTCATCCGTGACTTTTCCGTGCTCGATCA
>CATPBC010000506.1 GCA_955652195.1 uncultured Xanthobacteraceae bacterium
GCCCACAAATCATCCGAGAAACTGCCCGCTCCAGCGTTAGCCGAAGCGATGCCACGCCGGGGTGCATCCTTGACGTGAACCAAGCGCCTGATCGCGCGTTCGCTAGCCGAAGGGGGCCTGCAACCCGCCGCCATTGGGAGTCGCGCATGACCGGCCGCGCCGTATTGCCGATCGTCGCCGCAGCTTTGTTTGCCGCGGCAGGTATTTCTCCGGCGCTCGCCCAAGCTCTCGGCCCCAACGAAGCGCACGGCTCCTCGGCAAACGTGAAGCCCAATATTGCGCTCACTGCCTCCCAGAAAAGCGCAATCTACGGTGCCGTTTTGCGGCAGCGGTTGCGCAGTGCGTCGGCCGCCGACATTCCGTTGATTGTGGGCGCGCCGGTGCCGCGCTCGGCGCCACTGTTAGCACTGCCGGATGAAGCTGCGGGCGACGAGTACTCGGCGCAGTTTCTCAAATACGCTATCGTGGAGGGGAATGTAGTGCTGGTTGATTCGATCAATATGCGCGTGGTCGATATTCTTCACGGCGGCGCGGGTCCGTGAGCCCGCGGCACGATGGCGGCTAAACCACAGAAAATGTCTCAATCCGCGGGTAAGGCAGGCAAGATCGCCGCCAAAATTACTGGACAGTCCGGTGCGAAAATTGCGCCCGCGTTTCCGCCGGATGCGCCGCCGGAAACCACGTTCACTATCACTGCGACGCAGCCAGCCGGCCCACCGCACGCGCTCAAACACGGCGATACTTTCGTCGTCCTCGATGTTCGCGGCGACATCGGAACGTCTTTCGTCGGCTCTTCCGGTCTGTTCTATGACGACACCCGGCATCTATCGCGGCTGGAATTACTGCTCAACGACAAGCCGCCGCTTCTGCTCGGCTCGAATCTGCGTGACGACAACACTGCCTTTTTCGTCGATTTGACCAATCCTGACCTGATCGACGGCCAGCGCCTCGTGATGGAAAAAGATCGGGTTCATATTCTTCGTACTATATTTATCTGGCGCGACACGGCCTATCAGCGGCTCGGTATGCGCAATTATGGCGATCAGCCAATCGATCTCCGCCTCACCATCCTTTTCGAAAACGACTTTGCTGACTTGTTCGAAGTCCGCGGTTCGCACCGCGAACGGCACGGGACGGCGACCGCGAAGGTCCACGGCGGCAACCGCGTGCTGCTCGCCTATGATGGATTAGATGGCAAAGTTAGGCAGACTGCGCTCGATTTCGATCCGCTGCCGGATCAGCTCAAAACCGACGCCGCGCTCTACCATGTACATCTCAAGCCTGGCGAAACGCGGCCGCTGTTTCTGGCGATTAGCTGTAATCGAAACGACTCGCGGCCGGTGCCTTTCCTACGCGGGTTGATCGCGGCGCGACGCGAAGTGCGCGAAGCAACTCGCCAGCGTACTTCGGTTGAAACTTCGAACGACCGTTTCAACGAGATACTGTGCCGCTCGGCCGCTGATCTCGGAATGCTCATGACCGAGACGCCGCAAGGCCGCTACCCTTATGCCGGCATTCCCTGGTATTCGACCACGTTCGGCCGCGACGGGTTGATCACCGCCTTGCAGATGCTGTGGTGGAGTCCGGAGGTGGCGCGTGGCGTGCTGCGCCGCTTAGCGGCTTACCAGGCGACCAGATACGATCCCCTCGCTGACGCCGAACCTGGAAAGATCCTTCATGAAATGCGTGGCGGCGAAATGGCGGCGCTGCGCGAAGTGCCATTTGGCCTGTATTACGGCAGCGTCGACTCGACCCCGCTATTCGTCTTGCTCGCCGGACTCTACACCGAACGCACCGGCGATCTCGACACTATCACCGAACTTTGGCCCGCGATCGAAGCGGCGCTCGGCTGGATCGACGGTCCAGGCGATCCGGACGGCGACGGCTTCATCGAATATGAGCGCGCCAGCGATCAGGGTTTGGCTAATCAGGGCTGGAAAGATTCGCACGATGCGATCTTTCAGGCCGATGGGCGGCTTGCCGAGGGCGCCATCGCACTTGTTGAAGTGCAGGGCTATGTCTACGCCGCGAAACGAATGGCGGCGCGCTGCGCGCGCCGGCTTGGCCGCGACCTTGTCGCCGAACGACTCGATGCCGAGGCGGCGAGGTTGGCCGAGCGGTTCGAGGCCGCGTTCTGGTGTCCGGACATCGAGACCTATGCGCTGGCGCTCGATGGCAATAAGGAACCATGCCGGGTCCGCACTTCAAATGCCGGCCAGGTTCTGTTCACTGGAATTGCCGCCTCTGATCGCGCGGCGAGAGTGGCCGCTGGCCTCCTGCGACCGAATTTTTTTTCAGGCTGGGGAATTCGCACGGTCGCGCGCGGCGAACCGCGCTTTAATCCAATGTCGTATCACAACGGTTCGATCTGGCCGCATGACAATGCACTGATCGCGCTCGGCATGGCGCGCTACGAAGCGAAGCGCCCCATTGAAACTCTCTTCGGGGGACTATTCAGCGCGGCCACTTACATGGATCAGCGGCGTTTGCCTGAACTGTTCTGCGGCTTTCAGCGCCAGCGCGGTCACGGTCCGACGCTCTATCCGGTCGCCTGCTCGCCGCAGGCGTGGGCCAGCGCCACACCGTTCACATTGCTTGAAGCGTCGCTGGGGCTCGAATTCGACCCTTTTGCACGCGAAATCCGGCTGCGCAATCCGCGGCTGCCGGAGTTCCTGGACGAGGTCACGCTACGCGACCTGCAACTTGCATCGTCCAGCGTCGATCTGCGTGTCAGGCGTCATGGTCATACGGTGTCGCTCGATACCCCACGGATCAATGGCGATATCCGCGTTTCCGTCGTGTTTTCGTCGTGATCTTAACAGGCTGCTGAGCGCACATCAGATTGGATCTCGGCCCGGAACAGCGGACCGGCGCCGCAAAGGGGCTTTGGCATCAATCTGGAACCGAGTTGATCCATTCGGCTTAGTGGACTGAGTTCCAACGGAACCATGATGCGCGCCAAAAGGCTGGCAAAAACGGCAGTGACCGCCGCTTTCTTGGTCGTGATGGCCATCGGATCGGCCATTTCCGAGAGTGCGCCGGCATCGGCGCCAAGCGAACCAGCCGATCGGCCCGCAACAGCCACCGTGGAACCGGCATCGGTGACGGTGCTCAATAATCATGAAGTCGAGGGCATTCTCGGTCGGCAAGTCTTGAGCGCCGCGGACGAGAATATGGGCCGCATCGTTGATGTAATCGTCGATCGAAGCGGACGGGTGCGCGCTGCGATCATCGATTTCGGCGGCTTTCTCGGGGTTGGCAGCCGGAAAATTGCGGTGGAATGGAACGCCTTGCACTTTCCGCCGCCGGGCCAGGCTAACGCCAAAATCACGCTTGATCTTACCCGCGATCAGGTCAAGACCGCCCCCGAATATCAGGAGGGCAAACCCGTCGTCGTTCTAGGTGCGCTCGGCAAACTCGAGCCACTGCCGTTTGAATAACGCACGATTCTTCGCGAGACCCGCGACAAGCACTGGACGATTGCTGGAGACCATCCTGCGCGCCAATCTCTTACGCCGCATAAAGGAAAGTCCAGCGCCCCCGATGCCGGCGGCTTCGGATGGCGTGAGGCCGTCGCCGGTGCAAGCGGCCGGTGGCGAAGCGCCGTTGGCGCCGTCGCGCCGGAGCCTGCGCGGGCTCGACTGGTTTGTCTTCTTCGTCGCCGACGTGCAGACCGGCTTCGGTCCCTTCGTTTCGGTGTATCTCACCGCGCAGCGCTGGACTCAGTTCGATATCGGCCTGGTCTTGTCGGCAGCGGGCTTCGTTTCATTAATCGGGCAAATGCCGGGCGGCGCTTTGGTGGATGCCGCCCGTTCGCAACGCCTCGTCGCCGGCCTAGCGGTGGCGGCGATTTGCGTGAGCGCGCTGACCTATGCAGCGTTGCCGATCTTTCCGACGGTGCTGGCAGGCTCGATCTTGCATGCCGCGGCGAGTTGCGTCCTCGGCCCGGCAATGGCCGCAATCAGCCTGGGCCTTGTCGGGCACGCCGCGATTGGCCAACGGCTCGGTCGCAATGCGCGCTTTGCCTCGATCGGCAACGGCCTTGCTGCGGCCGCGATGGGCGCATGCGGCTATCTCCTTTCCGCGCGCGCGGTCTTCATCGTCACCGTTTTGCTGCTGGTGCCGGCGCTGCTCGCGCTGCGCGCCATTGCGGAACGCGAGATCGATCCCGAGCGCGCCCACGGCGCTCCCCCGCGCCATGTGACCGCTAAGCGGCCAACCCGGGCGGGCGCACTGATGAACAACCGGCCGCTCCTGATCTTCGCCGGTTGTCTGCTTTTGTTTCATCTTGCCAATTCGGCAATGCTGCCGCTGGTTGGAAGCGTGGTCACGATGAGGTCGGCCC
>CATPBC010000507.1 GCA_955652195.1 uncultured Xanthobacteraceae bacterium
GGAGAAACTCCGATGCCCGAAGCTTTCATCTACGACCACGTGCGCACGCCGCGCGGCCGCGGCAAAGTCGACGGCGCCCTGCATGAAGTCACCGCGCTCAATTTGGCGAGCCAAGCGCTCGGCGCGATCAAGGGCCGCAATGATCTCGACACCACGTTGGTCGACGACGTGGTAATGGGCGTGGTCGATCCGGTGGGCGAGGCGGCTGCCGACATCGCACGCACTGCAGCCTTGGTAGCGGGCTATGGCGACAGCGTCCCCGGCGTGCAGATCAATCGCTTTTGTGCATCGGGGCTCGACGCGGTGAATTTCGCCGCGGCGCAGATCATGTCGGGCCAGCAGGAGCTCGCGGTCGGCGGCGGCGTCGAATCCATGAGCCGCGTCGGCATCGGCTCGGCCGGCGGCGCCTGGTCAGTCGATCCTTCGATCGCGGTTGCGCATTACTTCCTGCCGCAAGGCGTGTCCGCCGACCTGATCGCCACCAAATACGGATTTTCGCGCGACGATGTCGACGCCTACGCGGTCGAAAGCCAAAAGCGGGCGGCGACAGCCTGGGAAGACGGTCGCTTCGGCCGCTCGGTCGTTCCCGTCAAAGACGTCAACGGGCTTACAATTCTGGCCAAAGACGAGCACATGCGGCCGGGCACGACGATGCAATCGCTCGCCGGCCTGCAGCCGTCATTCGCGCAGATCGGCGAACTCGGCGGCTTCGACGCCGTAGCAATTCAAGCCCACCCCGAAGTCGAATTCGTCAATCACGTCCATCATGCCGGCAATTCTTCCGGCATCGTCGACGGCGCCGCCGCCGTGCTGGTCGGCAACAAAGAGATCGGCCACAAGACCGGGCTCAAGCCGCGGGCGCGGCTGCGCGCCTTCGCCAATATCGGCTCCGATCCGGCCTTGATGCTGACCGGCCCGATCGACGTGACCAAGAAAGTGCTGAAAGCCGCCGGAATGCGGCTTTCCGATATAGATCTTATCGAAATCAACGAGGCTTTCGCGTCGGTCGTGTTGCGCTTCATGCAGGCGTTCGAGCTCGACGGCGCCAATGTGAATGTCAACGGCGGCGCCATTGCATTAGGCCATCCGCTCGGTGCAACCGGCGCGATGATCCTGGGTACGCTGGTTGACGAACTCGAGCGGCGCGACCTGACCACCGGGCTGGTCACGCTGTGCATCGGCGCAGGCATGGGTACCGCCACGATCATCGAACGGGTATGAGCAAAATGCCCAAGCTCGACATTGATGGTCTTCCGATCGATACCCGGACCAATTATCCGCCGCCGTTCGATCGGGTGGTGCACGGCCGCGAGCGCAGGCGTCTCGGCAATGCGGCAGGCCTCGATCAATTCGGCGTCAATCTCACCACGCTACGTCCAGGCGCGGCCTCGGCGCTGCGCCATTGGCATGAGAAGGAAGACGAACTCGTCTACGTGCTCGAAGGCGAGGTTGTTCTGATCGAGGACGGCGGCGAGACGGTGCTCAAGCCCGGCGACGCCGCCGGCTTCAAGGCCAACAGCGCCAACGGTCATCATCTGGTGAACCGGACGACAAGCGACGCGGTGGTCCTCGAAATCGGCACGCGCTCGAAGCGCGAGCGCGTCGAATATCCCGACGTCGACTTGATCGTGGTGCGCGACGATAAAGGCGCGCGTTACACGCGCAAGAACGGCGATCCTTATAGCTGAGCAGCAACGATGAGTTTCACCAACTTTTCGGTCGAGATCGACGGCGACGGCATTGCGGTTGTGACTTGGGACGAACCGGGTCGCAGCATGAATGTTATTGACTCAACCGTCATGGACGAGCTTTCGACGATCGTCGAGCAAACAACAGCCGACGCCGCGGTGAAAGGCGTCGTCATCACCTCGGCCAAGGATGCATTCAGCGCCGGCGCCGATCTGACGATGCTGGAAGGGTTAAGCCGGACTTTTGCCGAACTCGTCGCCGCGCAAGGCGAGGAGGCGGCGACGTTACGGTTCTTTGAGGACAGCCGAAGAGCGTCGCTGCTCTACCGGCGCATCGAGACTTGCGGCAAGCCCTGGGTCGCCGCCATCAATGGCACGGCACTGGGCGGCGGTTTCGAATTGGCGCTTGCCTGTCATCGCCGGATCGCCGCCGACAATCCAAAAACACGGCTCGGACAGCCGGAGGTCAAGGTCGGCCTGTTGCCTGGCGCCGGCGGCACGCAGCGCATCGCGCGGATGCTGCCGCCATCCGATGCGCTGCAATTCCTGCTCAAAGGCGATCAAATACAGCTCAATCGCGCCAAGGCGATGAAGCTTATCGACGCGGTGGTGCCCAAAGGCGATCTCATCAAGACGGCAAAGGATTGGATCAAAGCCGGCGGCACAGCCAAGGCGCCGTGGGATGTCGATGGATTCAAGCTCCCGGGCGGCCCGGTCTACTCGAAAGCCGGCGTGATGGTGTTCACGCCGGCCAACGCCATCTACCGGCGCGAGACCTATGACAATTATCCGGCCGCGCGCGCCATCCTCCAAGTCGTGTACGAGGGCCTGCAGTTGCCGATGGACCAGGCTCTACGCGTCGAGTCGCGCTGGTTCGCAAAAATCCTGCGCTCGCCCGAAGCCGCCGCGATGATCCGCTCCCTGTTTGTCTCCTTACAAGAGCTCAACAAAGGCGCGCGCCGCCCCGTCAAGATCCCGGCAAGAGCGCTGCAGAAGATTGGCGTGATCGGCGCCGGCTTCATGGGCGGCGCCATCGCCTATGTCAGCGCGCTGGCGGACATCGAGGTTGTGCTGATCGACCGCGATCCGGAAACCGCGGAAAAGGGCAAGGCCCATTCGCAAAAACTGATGACCGAACAGGTCAATCGGGGTCGCGCGACCACGGCCGACCGCGATGCGCTGCTTGCTCGCATCAAGCCGACCGCCGACTTCGTGGAATTGAAGGGTTGTGATCTCGTCATCGAGGCGGTGTTCGAGGACCGCAAGATCAAAGAGGAAGTGATTTCCCGCACCCAAAATGTGCTCGGCGAACAGGCAATCTTCGGCTCCAACACCTCAACCCTGCCGATCAGCTCGCTCGCGGCGGCCTTTAAGGACCGCGCGCGCTTCATCGGCATACATTTCTTCTCGCCGGTCGAGCGCATGATGCTTGTCGAAATCATCATGGGCAAAGAAACCGGCGACGCCGCGCTCGCCATGGCGCTGGATTTTGTGCGCGCTATCCGCAAAACCCCGATCGTGGTGAACGATTCGCGCGGCTTCTATACGTCACGCGTGGTCGGCACCTATATCCGCGAAGGCCATCTGATGTTCACCGAGGGCATACCGGCGGCCTTGATCGAAAATGTTGCTCGCATGGCCGGCATGCCGGTGGGACCGCTCGCGCTTACCGATGAGGTGGCGGTGGATCTTGCCTGGAAGATTCTCAAAGCGACGGAGGCTGACCTTGGTTCGGCGGCGATCGATCCCAAACAGAAGGCGCTGCTTGCGGAAATGGTCGAGAAGCGCTCCCGCTACGGTCGCAAGAACGGCAAGGGATTTTACGATTATCCGCAGAATGCACCGAAGCGCTTATGGCCCGACCTGGCCGACCTGCAGCCGGAGAGATTAAATGTCGACGACATCGACATCGCGGTGCTCAAGCGCCGGCTGCTCGGTATTCAGGCGCTAGAATCCGCGCGCTGTATTGAGGAGAAGGTCGTTACCGACGTGCGCGAGGCCGATGTCGGTTCGATTCTCGGCTTTGGTTTTGCACCGTTCACCGGCGGCTCTATTTCTTACATCGACGGCATGGGCGTGAAAAACTTCGTCGATCTGTGCAACGATCTCGCCCAAACCTGCGGCGAGCGGTTCACGCCGTCGAAGCTTCTCGTCGACATGGCCAACCGCGGCGACAGCTTCTATGGCCGTTTCGCCCCAGCAAAGCGCAAGGCCGTCGCGTAGCTTCATGACGGCGCAGTACCCACCGGAATGCGCGGCGCATCAGCCTGCGGACGCTCCCAGGACGGAATCCAGCGCCGATTCTACGACTGATCGCAGGACTGATTGCAGGACTCGACATGGCGCGTGATCAAGTCGACCTGACGCCGATCGAGCGGCGCGACGAACTCGTGAACTGGCTCGCGCAAGGGGTCAAACCCAAATCGCGGTTTCGCATCGGCACCGAGCACGAGAAGTTTGCCTTCACGCTCAAAGGGCATCATCCGGTGCCTTACGAGGGGCAGCACGGCATCCGCGCTCTGCTCGAGGGCATGCAGCATCTGCTCGGCTGGGAGCCGATCACGGACGGGGGCAACATCATCGGCCTGTTCGACGTCACCGGCGGCGGCGCCATCTCGCTCGAGCCTGGCGGGCAGTTCGAACTCTCCGGCGCCCAACTGGAGACCGTGCATCAGACATCGAGCGAACTGATGGCGCATCTTGCGCAAGTGCACGAAGTCGCGCGGCCGCTGCATATCAGGTTTCTCGGCATCGGCATGACGCCGAGCTGGACGCTCGCCGAAATGCCGAAGATGCCGAAAGGGCGCTACAAAATAATGACCGCCTATATGCCGAAGGTCGGCACGCACGGCCTCGACATGATGTATCGCACGTGCACCGTGCAAACCAATCTCGATTTCTCCTCGGAAGCCGACATGGTGAAGAAGCTGCGCGTGTCGATCGCACTGCAGCCGGTGGCAACCGCGTTATTCGCCAACTCACCGTTCACCGAGGGTAAACCCAACGGCTATCTCTCGTTCCGTTCGGAAATCTGGCGCGATACCGACAATGCGCGGGCCGGCATGCTCCCTTGGGCGTTCGAACCCGGTATGGGATTCGAACGCTGGGTCGACTACGCGCTCGATGTGCCGATGTATTTCATCAAGCACGGCGATGAATATATCGATGTCGCCGGGCAATCGTTCCGCGATCTCTTGGCGGGAAAATTGCGCGCGATGCCGGGAACGCGCGCCACCATCTCCGACTGGGCCAACCATATCAGCTCGATCTTCCCGGAAGTGCGGCTCAAGCGTTATCTCGAAATGCGGGGCGCCGATTCCGGCACGCTGCCGAACCTGTTGGCGCTGCCGGCCTTTTGGGCCGGCATTCTTTATGACGACGTATCGCTCGATGCCGCTTGGGATCTGGTGAAGACATGGAGCGCCGCGGACCGGCAAAATGTTCGCGATGCGGTGCCGAAACAGGCGCTTGCCGCTGCCATCCGCGGCCGCACGCTGCGCGAGATCGCCACCGAAGTTGTTAAATTCGCACGCGCCGGACTGACTCGCCGCAAGCGGCTTGATTCGGCCGGCAAGGACGAGACGCGCTATCTCGAGCCGCTCGAAGAACGGCTCGCGCGCGGCACAACGCCGGCGCAGGATTTGCTCGACAAATTTTACGGTCCATGGCGCGGCGCGGTCGATCCGCTTTACAGCGAAGAAGCTTATTGAACCTTGCCGTGAAACGAAGCGTCCGCAGTTACTGGATGCCGTAAAGCTCCTGCGCCCGGCGAACCGCCGCGTTGCACTCGGCGGCGTTTCCTTCGGCATCCGCTTTTTTGGCGCGCGCGAGCGCATCATCGGCGTCCGTGTTCGCGACGCGCTCGGCTTGTGCGACCGAGCCCGGAGTGGGCTGACGATGCAGCTGCGCGCCGATCTCTTGTGGCCCGGTCGGACCGCTTTGCGGGCCCGGCACGATGTTGGCGACTTGCCGTTCGAGCTGGGCTATTTGCTCCGCGCACGGACCGCTTCGTGCGGCGCTGGCGCCTGCCAGCACCAATGCGCTCGCGAGCAGACCCACAACACAGCCGCTCGCTGGCATCAAACTTTGCGGAACCCTGCCTCCGCGGTACATTCCTGCGGGTGAACTGCGCATGGGCGCCTCCTCAGAACGATGACAGGTTGATCCCGCTGTGCCCTTGCTATTGTCGGCTCACAAATGATCAAAATTTCAACCGGCGCCGCCAACCTGAGGTCACAAAAGAATTATTCGACTCCCGCCGCGAACGAGACCAGGATCGTGTAGAAACGCATCGTGTAGAAAACGCGTAATATCGCTCGGGAGGACGGCGTGCTCGAACATTATCACAATATCAACTCGGTCTGCGCGCAAAAAGTGCGCATCGCGCTCAAGGAGAAGGCGCTCGACGTCAAAGAGCATCTTCTTACGCTACGCGGGGATCAGCACGATCCGGCCTATCGCAAGCTCAACCCCAATGGCGTCGTGCCTACCCTGGTGCACGACGGTAAGCCGATCACCGAGTCCTCGCTCATTCTCTATTATCTCGACGACGCGTTTCCCGATCCGCCGCTCATGCCGCGTGAGCCGCAGCTGCGCCATCGTGTGCGGTTGTACAACAAGCTGATCGACGAATACGTGCACAATTCATGCATGATATTGACTTTTGCCACCGCATTTCGGCCGAATTTTCTGAAAATGCCGCGCGAAGCGTGGCTTGCCGAAGTCAACAAGACGCCGCTCAAGCGCCGCGCCGAATATAAACGCAGCGTCATCGAGCACGGGCTCGATTCGGAATTTGTCAGCGACGCGATCGCTCACCACAATAAATTGCTGTCATGGATGGACGAGTCGCTGCAGAGCGGGCGATGTCTTGCCGGCGACAGCTTTTCCAATGCCGAGTGTGCCGTCATTCCCTATATCCTTCGGCTCGAACTGCTCAAGCTGACCGGCATGTTGGACCATTATCCCCGGATCGGCGATTGGTGGGCGCGCATGCGCGACCGGCCGTCTGTCAAGGCGGAGCTCGTCGGCCGCATGTCCGAGACAGACTGGGCGCCGTTCCGCAATCTTGCGCCCGATCCCTGGCCCAAAGTGCAATCGCTGATGCAGGCGGCGTAACGCCGTCGCGACGTACTTTCGCAACGCCGCTCGCACACTCCCATGGCATCGCCGCTCAATGCTGTTCTTTGTGCGCTGATCGGAACGGCATTCTGGACGGTGCTCGGCTACGCCATCGCGCGCCGTCTGTTGCCGCGCGTGCTGGCGATCGGCGCAGCGCCGGTCGTCGGCTGGGCCGTCTTTAGCGCGGCGACGCTGCCGCTCCTGACGCTGATCGGATTTTCCGCGCGCACCGTGGTGAGCGCGGCGGCGCTGTGTTTGGCGATCGCCGGGGGCTGGTTGCTGCGGCGGCCGCCGGGCACGGCATCGAAACTGGAAATGAGCGTCAAGCCATGGTGGTTTGCTGCCGCTGGCGGCATCGCGCTCGCGCCGGCGCTCGCACTCCTGCCAAAATATTCCGCGCAGGGGGTGCATCTCGCCGCGCCGATCTTCGATCATTCAAAAATCGCGATCATCGACGCGATGACGCGCCAAGGCTTGCCGCCGGTCAATCCGGTATTCGGCGTGGCCGGCGACGCCGGGCGGCTCGCTTATTACTACCTCTGGCATTTTAGCGCGGCGGAACTGGCGCTGACCCTGCACGTCAGTGGCTGGGAAGCGGATATCGGCCTGACTTGGTTCTCCGCTTTTGCTTCGCTGCTCTTGATGATGGCGTTGGCAGTGTGGCTGAGCAAACGAACGGGTGCTGCGATTCTGGCCGTGGCGTTGGCGGCGAGCGCCTCGTTGCGTGAAGTTCTTAGCGTCGTGTTCGGCAATTACGAGCTTGCGCCGTTCTTGCAGTCGCCGACCGGCTTTGCCGGCTGGCTATTCCAATCGGCCTGGACGCCGCAGCATCTTATGTCGGCGTCATGCGTCATCGTGGCGATGCTGCTGCTCGTGCACTATGCGCAGCGGCAGAAGCTGGCGCACCTGCCGATACTGGCGCTGGTCGCGGCCGCCGGTTTCGAGAGTTCGGCTTTTGTCGGCGGCGTCACATTTGCGATCGCCGCCGTCGTGTCGGCGCCGCTGCTATTCGCCGCAATCGAGGCAAAGCACCGGCTGGCCGCCGGCCTCGGCTTGGCGGCGTCCGCCCTGATCGCGCTCGGCGTCGCCGTCCCTTTCATTCACGATCAGTTTGCGATGGTCGCGGGGCGCGAAGCCGGCACCATTGGCGTTCATCATTTTGAAGTGCTCGGCGATATGTTTCCCGAGACATTGCGCCGCATCCTCGATGTGCCGGCTTATTGGCTGATCCTCATACCGCTGGAATTTCCGGCGACTTTCATTGCCGGCGCGCTGTCGCTGATCGTGCTGCTGCGCAGCGCAGACTCGGGTCCGGAAAAAACCACTGTGCAACTGTTCTCTGTGCTGGCGGTAACAGGCCTGGCGATATCGTGGCTGCTTGTCAGCAGGCTCGGCGATAACAACGATCTGGGCTTGCGCGCGATATTGCCGGCCGCTGTGATCTTGATCGCGGCCGCCGCAGCGGGAGTAGTCGCCGCGCCGGGCCGCGCCGTACGCACTGTAATCGTTGCCGCCGCATTCGGAGGACTAATCCTCAGCCTGCCCGACAGCGCCGCGATGATCTACGCCAATTGGCGCGGTAACGCCGCGGCCGACGAGTCCGTTTTTATGCAGGTGCCGGAATTATGGAGTGCGGTTCGGCGCTACGCTCCTGCCAATGCGCGGATCGCCAACAATCCGTTGTATTTGCAAGACCTCACGCCATGGCCGGGAAATATGTCCTGGGCGCTCCTTGCCGATCGCAATTCGTGTTTTGCCGGCCGTGAAATGGCGATTCCATTTGCGCCATTGGCGCCGGAGCGCCGCGAGGCGATCAACAGCCAATTTATTCGCGTCTTCGCCGGTCAAGCGGCGCCGGCGGATGTCGGCGAACTCGCCACAAAATACGGCTGCCACGTCGTTGTCGTGGTGCCGCAGGACGGCGCCTGGACGAATGATCCGTTTGCCGCAAGCGCCGCTTACCGGCTGGCGGAAAGCCGCGAGGGCCGTTGGCGGATTTATGTGAAGTCACCGTCGATCGCGGAAGGACAAAAGTAGCGCATGCACGCCAGCTTTGTGGGACAGTCATCTACGAAGATGCGCTCACTTCCGTTACCTCCTCCCACCGGGCCGGCAAAAAAGGCGGCCTAGTTAGAGCCGCCGTTTTGTTGGAAGGATAGCGGGCTAGACTATCGCCAGCCGCTCGGCCTCACGTAGCCGTAAGTATAACCCGGACTGTAAGGCGGCACGGCATAGAAGTCGAATAAGCCACGGTACGGATCGGAATAGCCATAGTACGAATCGGACAAGCGATAGTAAGGGTCCGCCGCGGTCGGACGCGACGTGGTCTCGTTGATGCCGGGATGGAAAGGCTTGCCGTGCGCGCCGGCTGCCCCTCGGCTTTTTGCCGTCGCGAGCGAAGTTCCGGCTAGCAACAAGGCCACAGCGACCGAAATCCGTGCTGATCTTGTCATGCTGTTACTCCAAACCGCTTCGTCTCGGCCCGATTGACAGAACGTCTGGCTAACCCGCGCCGAGGACTACACCAGGTATCAGAAGAATATCACATTTTGGATCGAGAATTGTTCCGTTCGTTTATGTCCGCTTTGAGCTGGCTGCCAACTGCGGACGTTGCATTGTCTAATTGGGCCGGTTGCCGGCGAGCCGTCTGCCGCGCCGTATCAGCAGCAAGGCGCCGGCGATCCCGCAAATAATTATGATTGTCAGCGCTATTGTGGGCTCAATGCTCCTGTCCCGCCATGGGCGCGGTTGTTACCAAAATGCCCGCTTGAAGATAGTGATCGACGCGCTCGCATTTTGGAGTACGCCTTTCAATCGACCGGCCTGCCAAATAAAGTCCGATTCCAGCAACAAGCGTCGTTATTGCGATCGCTGCTGCAATGCTTGCCAACGGAACAACTTTACAGAGCGCGATACCTGGCACGACGAATGCGAAAATGATTGCGGCAAGCGCAATTGCTCCGGACTGCGAGCGAAATCTGATCGCGGTGCGCATCCCCGTTTTTCCCAGGTTGAAGCGTTAGCAATACAAGGGAAATATTGCGAACTTGTTCCGATTGGGTCGACGTATACGAGTGCATTTGAACCATCGCGTTAGTCTTCCGCCCCTCCCTACCGGAGGGAAAACAAGCGCGGACGCTGACTCAGATTCCCGCGTACCAGTTGAACCCGCGCTCGCTCCAGTAGGTTTCGCGAAATTCGTTGGTGACTTCGATCGCCTTGATCCATTTCGCGTTCTTGTAGCCGAGCTTGGTCGAGGTGCGCAGCCGCAGCGGATAACCGAACGGATCGCCGATAATCTCGCCGGCATATTTGGTCGCGAGAATAGTCTGCGGATGCAACGCGGTCGGCATGTCGACGCTCTCGGTATAATCGTCGGCGCAAATGAAATAAATATATTTCGCGGTCAAATCGGCGCCGA
>CATPBC010000508.1 GCA_955652195.1 uncultured Xanthobacteraceae bacterium
GGCGCGTTCATGGCGCGATGACAGCCTCGTTCATGGCCTTGATCCGTCTTGCATTCGCGACTTTGTAACATGTCCCGCCGAACCCGGCGAGGCGGCTTGTCTCGGAAAAATACCCACAGGAATTCACAGCATTCGTAGTTCTGACACCAAATTTCCGGAACCTCTGTCGAATTGCCGGCGTTGCGCAGACAGTTCTCACGCGGAGAGGGGCCATGCCTTTGTCATTACGCCATAAGTTCAATCGTTTGCCGAAACGTTTGCCGGTCGGAACCACCTTCGTCATCGAAGGACGGACTGTTGCCGGGGACGACGATAACGATCGGCAGTTACAGGTGTTTTCGCGTTTTGTCGTGTTGCCTGGCGGCCGGCGCATCGATCTCGGCCCGGTTTCCGGGGGATCGAGCCGCGTCCGCCGCACCCGCAGCCGAACCCCGCAAACCCCGCAACGGCGGCGTTCGAGCGGGTCAAAAAAAATAGTTACCGGGGGCGGAACAACCCTTCGCCAGTGCCGTTAACGGTCAGGCGCCGGGCGAAGCCCCCCAGCCCCTCACCCTCAATCACCCGGCGTCGAACCCCGGCTGCATTTAGCAGCCGGGGTTCCTCTTTGTGGGAGGCAGTAACCGGGTCTGTGCGGGTCGGATGCCAAGGCATGATTGCGGTCGGCACCATGCGGCACCACGTTCATTCGCGGCCAACCACCAGATCGTCGCGATGAACCATCTCGGCCCGGCCGGAAAAGCCGAGGATCGTGTCGATATCGCTGGACGAACGGCCCCGGATCTTGTGCGCATCTTCGGCATCGTAAGCGCATAGGCCGCGCGCGATCTCTACGCCATCGGGGCCGCGGATGATCACGGCGTCGCCGCGGGCGAAGTCACCTTCGATCCGCATCACGCCGACCGGTAGCAAGCTGTTGCCCCGCCGCAGCGCGGTGACTGCCCCGGCATCGATGGTGAGCGTCCCCTTAGGTTCGAGCGAACCGGCAATCCATTTTTTTCGCGCCGTCACTGGATTGGCCGCGGTCACGAACCAAGTGGATCGTGCGCCCTTTTCGATCGCGCTGAGCGGATGTTCGACGCGGCCTGACGCAATGACCATGTGCGTCCCTGCAGCAGTCGCAATCTTGGCCGCCTCGAGCTTGGTCTGCATGCCGCCGCGCGACAGGCCCGATCCTGCCGCGCCGGCCATCGCCTCGATCTCGGGCGTGACACGTTCGACGCGGGGCAGGTGCCGTGCCGCTACCCCGCTATCCGGCGGCGCATCGTAGAGGCCATCGACGTCGGAGAGCAGCACCAGAGCATCGGCGCTCATCATCGTGGCGACACGCGCAGCCAGCCGGTCATTATCGCCATAGCGAATTTCGTTGGTGGCCACCGTGTCGTTCTCGTTGATGACGGGCACGGCGCGCCATTGCAGCAAACGGTCGATCGTCGAGCGGGCGTTGAGATAGCGCCGCCGTTCCTCGGTGTCGCCGAGCGTCACCAGCACCTGACCGGCAGTGATGCCATGGCGCGACAGCGCCTCGGTCCAGGTGCGCGCCAGCGCGATCTGACCGACCGCAGCCGCGGCTTGGCTATCCTCGAGCGCGAGAGGACCGGCCGGCAATTTGAGAACGCTGCGGCCGAGCGCGATGGCGCCCGAAGACACGACCAGGAGGTCGCGTTTGCCGGCGTATAGCGCGGCGATGTCGGCGGCCAAGGAGGCCAGCCATTTTTCGTTGAGCCGGCTGGCCTTGGCGTCGACCAGAAGCGAGGAGCCGATCTTGACGACGATGCGCCGGAAGTCGGCAAGCCGAGGCGTGTTCATGTCCGGTTTTTACAGCATGATGCCGAAATTATGGATACTGCTTTGCCGCCTGTGCGAAGTTACGGCGGCCTTGGCCTTCGCGGCTGAGCCAAAAAGCCTTTACAGCTCGGCCTCGTTTTGCAGCAGCGCCTTGTTCTCAAGGCAATAATAGCCGGACAGCCGGCTGACCAGCTTGCGCCGCTTCCAATCGTTGAGAATGCGGCTGACATTTTCTCGCGCAATGCCGGCCATCGCGGCCAGATCGCTTTGCCCGATCTTCTGGCGAATGACGATGCGGCCGGAGCCGACATCCTGGCCGAAATCCTGCGCCAGTTCGAGGAGCGTGCAGGCGACGCGGCCGCGCAGCGGCAAAAAACTACCGGCCGCGATCGTGGCGTCGGTTTCGCGCAGCCGCGCCGCAATCAGCGTCACCAGCGACTTGTAAACTTCGGGATGCTTGTTGGCGAACTCCTCAAACGCGGCGCGGCTGAGAAAGCTCAATAGAGCAGGGCGCACCGCCACCACCGAGGCCGAGCGCGGCAATCCGTCGAGGATGGACAATTCGCCGACGATCGCCGTCGGGCCGAGAAAGGCGAGAATGCGCTCGGTGCCGGCACGCGACACCATCGTGACTTTGAGGAGTCCGTCCTCGACGCGATAGCAGCCGTCGCCGGCATCGCCAGCGAGGAATAAGACCTCGTCGGCCTTAAGCCGCACCGGCTTTGTATTGCTGAACAGGCTTGCCGATAGATGTTCGGGCAGCGCCGACAACAAGCTCGTATTGGTGCGGGGAGGAGCCATGGCGCCTATTGCGGCCCTGTTGCGGACTCGATCCGTTTTCCGCTCGACCAGCAAAGCATGCGGCAGAATAGGTCAAAGGAAAAGCCCGCCCCGGACGTTAGTCCGGAGCGGGCGAGGTGAACCCGTGGCAGGGTTCTTGGGGTGTATGGGGGACGTGCATCACCCCTTGGATATCACGCGGGTCATTGGAGGTTTGGGGACGGGGGTACCCGCTGACATCGGAACCGAATTTCAATCAACGTTGCGTGCGACCTCACAGCCTTCGTCTTCGTCGTTTACCGCAACCAATGTAACCGGCTGGGAAAACCGCGAAGTGACCCAGGTCACAGAAACGCGCTTTCCGTTAAACTACTGTTTTAAATGGATAATTTGTAGCAACTGAGCCGTTGCCGCGGCAAATTGGCTTAGCGCGGGATGCGTTACGTCTTTGGCGCGCGCACTTCCACGCCGGCGCGCTGTTCGATCGGCTGCACGATCTGGGTGATGTCCTTGTCGGGACCGAGTTCGTCGCAAGTGAGCTTGAGGATGGCGGCGACGGCCTCGATCACCTGGATCGGAATGCCAAGCGCCTTGGCTTCCGAAATGAAGAGGTTCACGTCTTTGAGCATCAATCCCGCCGTGAATCCCTGATTGAACTTGCGGGGCACAACGACTTCGGGAAACTTTTGCTCGGTCGCGGTGCTGCGGCCCGAACTGGCATTGATCACGTCGAGCATGATGCGCGGATCGAGCCCGGCTTTCACCCCCATGACCATCGATTCCGATGTCGCCGCCATGGCAGCGGCGGACAACACGTTATTGCAAAGCTTCATGGTCTGGCCGGCGCCAGGCCGCTCGCCGATATAGAAAAATTTCCCGATCGTTTTGAGCGCCGGCTCGACCGCTTCGACATCGGCGCGCGGACCCGATGCCATCACCGCCACCGTGCCTTTCTCGGCGCCGCGCACGCCGCCGGAAACCGGCGCATCGATCTGCACGATGCCGCGTGCGGCCAGCGCCTTGAATATGCGCTGCGCCATGACTGCGCCGGTGGTGGAAAGGTCGACGAAGCGCCGCACGCGCTTGCCTTCGATCACACCATCAGCTCCGGTTGCGACTTTTAGAACGATGTCCGGCGTCGGCAGGCTCGCCATCACCGTCTCCACGGCATCGGCAACTTCTTTCGGCGAGCGCGCCGCGATTGCGCCGCGCGCGGCAAGATTGCCGATCGCCTCCTGGCGCGTGTCGTAGACCACGACCCGGTGTCCGGCCTCGATCAGCCGCCGCGCCATGTGCGCGCCCATATTGCCGAGCCCGATGAAGCCGATGTCCATGACGTTCTCCCTTCGATGTTCGTCATCCTGAGGCGCCCGCGCGCAGCGCGGGCCTCGAAGGATGCTGCTCAGACGTTTGGCCGGCACCCTTCGAGGCTCGCTGAGCTTGTCATCGGGCCGGCCACTTCGGGCCGGACCCGTTGGCTCGCACCTCAGGGTGACGGCTTAGACATTTGTCACGCCCCCAGCGGAAACCGCAAATTCCGCGCGCACTTTGTCGGTGTGCTGACCCAAAGCCGGCACCGCTCCGTAGCGGCGGGTTCCGTAATCGTCGTGCCGCGGCGGCGCCGGATAGGAGACCGCCCCGCTCGGCGTGCCTATGGTGATGCGGCGCAGATGCGGGTGGTGCGCCAACTCCGCCGGACTATTGACGCGCGCGAAGGCGATGTCGGCCGCGGCGAGCTTTTGCTCCAGCACCTGCGCATCGAGCATGGCGAATGTGTTGGCGACCCTGCCGTCGGTCTCGGCGCGGCGTTTGACGCGCTCGACATTGGTGGCGAAGTCCGGATCGGCGGCAAGCGCGGCATCGCCGAGGACCTTTTCGGCCAGTACGCGCCATTCGCGGTCGCTCTGGATCGAGATGAGGATCGCCACGCCGTCCCGGCTGCGGAACGCGCCGTATGGCGAGATCGAGGTGTGCGCCAAGCCGATCCGGCGCGGCGGCGCCCCCGCCTCTTGTTGCAACAGCGGCACCGTCATCCAGTCGGCCATGGCGTCGAACATCGAGATCGACAACGCGGCGCCTTCGTCGGTCCGTTGCCGCGCGATCAGCGCCTCCAGGATCGCCTCATAGGCGTTCATGCCCGCGGCGATATCGACGACCGAGACGCCGACGCGCGACGGCTCGCTGGTGCCGGTGATCGAGGCCAGGCCCGATTCCGCCTGGATCAGCATGTCATAAGATTTACGCGCGGCGAGCGGGCCGGTTTCGCCGAAGCCCGAGATCGAGCAGCAGATGAGCCGCGGGTGCTCGCGCCGCAGTCGCGCGATGGCAAAGCCTAGCTTGCCGACTGCGCCGGGCTTTAAGTTCTGCACGAACACGTCGGCGCGGGCGAGCATCGCGGCGAACAACGCCTTATCCGCCGCTTTGCCGAGATCGAGCACCACGGATTCCTTGCCGCGATTGAGCCAGACGAAATAGCTGCACTCGCCGTGCACCAGATCGTCATAGCCGCGCGCAAAATCGCCCTCCGGCCGTTCAATCTTGATGACGCGCGCACCGGCATCCGCAAGCCGGCAGGTGCACATCGGCGCCGCCACCGCCTGTTCGAGCGAAACGACGAGGAGATCGGAGAGCGGGAGAGTCATGCGTGCTCAATACGACCGCGGCAGCCCGAGCACGTGCTCGGCGATGTAAGAGAGCACCAGATTGGTCGAGATCGGCGCCACGGTGTAGAGCCTGGTCTCGCGGAATTTGCGCTCGATATCGAATTCCTCGGCGAAACCAAAGCCGCCATGGGTTTGCACGCACATGTCGGCGGCGGCCCAGGATGCTTCCGCGGCCAGATGTTTCGCCATGTTGGCTTCGGCGCCGCAGTCGCGGCCCGCTTCGTAGAGCGCGGCCGCCTCGCGCACCATCAGTTCGGCGGCGCGCATGCCGATATAAGCGCGCGCAATCGGAAACTGGACGCCCTGATTTTGTCCGATCGGGCGGCCGAACACGACGCGCTCGCCGGCATAGGCGGTCGCTTTTTGGATGAACCATTTGGCGTCGCCGATGCATTCGGCCGCGATCAGGATGCGTTCGGCGTTCATGCCGGAAAGGATGTAACGGAAGCCCTCGCCCTCTTTGCCGATCACCGCCTCAGCCGGCACCCTTAAGTTTTCGAAAAACACCTCGGTCGTCGCGTGGTTCATCATGGTGCGGATCGGCCGGATGGTCAGGCCTTTGTTCTTGGCCGTGCGCATGTCGACGAGAAAGACCGTCAGGCCGGCGGTACGCGATTGCGCCTGCTCGCGCGGCGTGGTGCGGGCCAGGAGCAACATGAGATCGGAATGTTCGGCGCGCGAGGTCCAGATTTTCTGGCCATTGACGACGTAGTGATCGCCGTCGCGCACCGCGGTGGTGCGCAGACTCAGCGTGTCGGTGCCGGAAGTCGGCTCGGTGACGCCGAACGCCTGCAGGCGCAATTCGCCGCGCGCGATTGCCGGCAGGTAACGTTTTTTTTGTTCAGTGCCGCCGTGCTGTAGCAGCGTGCCCATCGTGTACATCTGGGCGTGGCAGGCCGCGCCATTGCAGCCGGAGGCCTGAATCTCTTCCATGATCGCGGCTGCCGCCGTCATCGTCAGCCCGCTGCCGCCGTACTCTTCGGGAATAAGCGCGGCGAGAAAGCCGGCTTTGGTCAGCGCGGCGACGAATTCTTCCGGATAGGCGCGCTCGCGGTCGAGGCGGCGCCAATATTCGCCGGGAAAGTTGACGCACAGCCCCCGCACCGATTCGCGGATCGGCGCAAGATCGTCATGGGTTGCGTTCGACGTCATGTGACGATCACAATCACAACCGCAGCTCGGCGCGGCCGTTATTGACCGCGATCACGTCGCGTTCGACGACGCGCGAACGAAAGCTCACGATCTTGCCGTCATGCCACATTTCGGTGCGTAGCGTCTCGCCGGGAAATACCGGAGCGGAAAAACGGCAGGCAAAGGCGACAAGCTTGTGCGGATCGTAACCGCAAAACGTTCGCAGCACAGCGTGACCGGCGATGCCGAAATTGCCAAGTCCGTGCATGATCGGCCGCGGGTAGCCGGCCTGTTTCGCCACCGCCGGCTCGGCGTGCAGCGGATTGAGGTCGCCGCTTAAGCGATAGATCAGCGCCGCTTCGGGCCGGGTCGCGAGATCGCAAAGTGCATCCGGTGCGCGCGAAGGGATCGGATGCGGCTCCGGCGCCTGGCGCGGCGGGCCGCCGAAGCCGCCATCGCCGCGGCAGAACGTGGTCTGCGTTACCGTGGCGATCGGCTCCCCGGTCGCTTTGTCCGTCACCTTGCGTTCGCTGAGCACCAGCGCGCCTTTGCCGGGGCCTTTATCGATCACCTCGACAATACGCAATCGGCCGACCACGGTTCCTTTTGCCGCCAGTGGACGATGCAGCGTGATGCCTTGCTCGCCATTGACGATCTTGAGCCAATCGATCCCAGTGTCGCGCTCGCGCGCCCAAAAGCCGGGATGACCAAGGACGGTCCCCATGGTCGGCAGCACTTTCAAATTCTTCTCGTATACGAAGGCGAGCTCGTTCTCGTTCATCGGATCGTGGCCAAGCCCGATGCCGAGCGCGTACAGGATGCAATCCTTGGCGCCGTAGCTCTGCTCGGCCGGCGGAACTTCGAGCGCCATCAGTTTTTCGTAGACGATGGTCATTACACCGGATCCCAGGAGAACACGTCGCCGGAACGCTCCAGCGGCGTGAAAGACGGCCCGAAGGCGCCCTTGAGCTGCGCGTCGAGCTTTTCCGGCGTCCAGCCGTCGGAACGATGCAGCGTGCGGATCGGGCGGTTCTGATTGAACAAATAAATCTCGTTGTTGCGCACCGAGAAGATTTGTCCGGTGATCCCCTCTGCGCGGTCCGAGGCGAGATAAACGGTCAGCGGCGCGATTTTTTCCGGCGTCATTTCGCGAATGCGCGCGACGCGCGCCTTTTCCTGCTCGGTCTCGGCCGGGATCGAATCGATCATCCGGGTCCAGGCGAACGGCGCAATGCAGTTCGAGCGCACGTTGAACCGCGCCATGTCGAGCGCGATGCCGCGCGACAGTCCGACGATGGCCATCTTTGCCGCCATATAGTTGGCTTGGCCGAAATTACCGACCAGGCCCGAGGTCGAAGTCATATGCACGAAGCTGCCGGAATTCTGCTCGCGAAAATGCGTGGCGCAAGCGCGGCTCATGGCAAAACTGCCATGCAGATGCACGTCGATGACGTCCGACCAGTCCGACCAGCTCATGCGATGGAAGATGCGGTCGCGCAAGATGCCGGCATTATTGACGAGGACGTCGACGCGGCCGAAATGCTCGAGCGCCGCCGCGACGATTTTTTCGGCATTGCCCGGCTCGCTGATCGAGAGCGTCGAGGCGATCGCCGCGCCGCCGGCTTTTTTGATCTCATCGACCACCGCCTGCGCCGGGCCCATATCAGTGCCGGCGCCGTCGAGGCTGGCGCCGATATCGCAAACCACAACGCGGGCGCCTTCCTGCGCCAATAAAAGCGCAATGCCGCGCCCTATTCCGCGTCCCGCGCCAGTGACGATCGCGACCTTGCCTGCAACGATGTTCGGCATTTGCAACAGCCCCCTTGTCATGCGTCACCCCCGGGCTTGACCCGGGGGTCCATGCAGCGATGCCGCCCTATGGATTGCCGGGTCAAGCCCGGCAATGACGATTGCAGGGGATTCCTACCCCCAAACCTCGCGCGCGACGTCGCCGATCATGCGCAGCTTCGCCCATTGATCGTCCTCGGCGAGGATATTGCCTTCCTCGGTCGAGGCGAAGCCGCATTGCGGCGACAGACAAAGCTGATCGAGATCGGCGAACCGGGCGGCCTCCTCGATGCGTCGTTTGAGGGCGTCCTTGGATTCCAGCGCGCCGGTCTTGGTCGTCACCAGGCCGAGCACCACGACGCGGCCTTTGCGCAGGCGCTGCAGCGGATCGAAACCGCCGGCGCGTTCGCTGTCATATTCCATGAAATAACCGTGCACCTTGATCCGATCGAACAGCACTTCCTGCATCGCCTCGTAGCCGCCGCTGCCCATGAAGGTCGATTTGTAGTTGCCGCGGCACAGATGCATGGTCACCGTCATATCGGACGGAATGTCGGAAATCGCGACATTGATGAGGTCGCCATAAATCGTGCCGAGCGCTTGCGGGTCGTCGCCGCGATCCTTCATCTGCTGCCGATATTTCGGATCGCATAGCATGGCGATGAACACTTCATCGAGCTGCAGATAACGGCAGCCGGCGTCGGCAAAGGCGCGCACCGCCTTGCGGTAAGCCTGTCCGAGATCGTCGAAGAATGTATCGAGCTTCGGATAGACCGATTTGTCGATCGGGGTCGGCACCGGCCGGCCGTACAGCGCCGATGGTGCGGGAATGGTCATTTTCGGCGTGCGGTTGGTATTGGCTTTGACGAACTTGAAGTGCTCGATCATCGGGTGCGTGGAGAAGCCGAGCTTGCCGATAACCTTCACGCCTTCGTTGCGCGTCGTCACTGCGGCAAAGGCGATGCCGCTATCCATGACATGCCGTTCGACGCCATCCAGTCCCCACAGGAAATCGAGATGCCACCACGACCGGCGAAACTCGCCGTCGGTGATCGACGCCAGTCCGGCGGCCTCCTGCTTTTTGATGACATCTTTGATCTCACGGTCTTCGATCGCTTTGAGCGCATCGGCGCCGATTTCGCCTCTGGCACGGCGCTCGCGCGCTTGCTTGAGCGCGGCCGGCCGCAGCAGGCTGCCGACATGATCGGCGCGAAACGGCGGCGTCTTTCGTTGGCTCATGGTTTACTCCTCGAATTCACCTTCCCCACACTTCCTCCGCGATCTCAACAATCCGGCGCAGCTTCGCCCATTGTTCGTCTTCGGCCAGAACATTGCCCTCCTCGGTCGAGGCGAAACCGCATTGCGGCGAGAGGCACAGCCGATCGAGATCGATGAACTTGGTCGCCTGATCGATGCGGCGCTTGATCTCATCCTTGTTCTCAAGGGTGCCTGTTTTGCTCGTGACCAGGCCGAGCACGACCATTTTGCCCTTGGGCACGAAGCGCAGCGGCTCGAAGCCGCCGGCGCGCTCGGTGTCATATTCCATGAAATAGCCGTGCACATTGATCGTGTTGAATAAGAGTTCGGCGATCGGCTCGTAGCCGCCGGTCGCGACGAAATTGGACCGGAAATTGCCGCGGCACAGATGCATGGTGATGGCCATGTCCGATGGAATATCGGCGATCGCGGCATTGATCATGCCGGCATAGAGCGCCGGCAAGCGCGCGGGATCTTCGCCGCGATCGGCGATGGCACCGCGTAGCGACGGATCGCACAGATA
>CATPBC010000509.1 GCA_955652195.1 uncultured Xanthobacteraceae bacterium
CCAACGCACTTTGTCTGCTTTTGGCCCATCGCGACATTTCGCTGCGCTGCAGAATTTGGTCGCTGTTGGGGGCATAGCGGACATCGATCAAGCCGCACGAATCACGCTCGGTTTATGAGTACGCGCCCTAGGCTCCAGTCTCGACTACCTCGGGCTGGTCCTCGGTGGACTCGGCCGCCGGCGGCTTGTCCTCCAACTCTTGCAATTGTGCGAGGAGTCCACGAGCGCGTCGTTCGACGGCTTGTCCGTCTGGTTCAAGATCGCGTGATTGCCTGCTGGCATCGCGCATTTGCGAAAAAAAGAAACCGAGCCTCCGCTAATCGGGGTGAAGCCGCATAAATGCCGAGGTTTTTTCAGAATTCCGGGGGGTCGGCGGTTTCGACCTCGCGATTTTGCGATTCGCAGGTTGGGCTGGAACCGGGGTAAACTTTGCTCGAGGAGGACGAGCATGATTGCCCTGGCCATTAACGGAAAATCCTACAATGTCGATGTCGAGTCCGATACGCCCTTGCTTTGGGTATTGCGCGACACGATAGGACTCACCGGCACCAAATATGGTTGCGGGATCGCCCTGTGCGGTGCCTGCACCGTGCATATCGACGGCGTCGCCACGCGCTCGTGCCAAGTGCCCGTCGGTACCGTCGGCTCCAAGAATGTCACTACGATCGAGGCCTTGGCGCAGAACGGCAAACTGCACCCGGTGCAGAAGGCCTGGCTTGACCTCGACGTGCCGCAATGTGGCTATTGTCAGAGCGGAATGATCATGGCGGCCGTTTCGCTGCTCAAGCAGAAGCCGAAGCCGACCGACGCCGATATCGACGCGGCGATGACCAACATCTGCCGCTGCGGAACCTATCAACGCGTCCGCGCCGCGATCCACGCGGCGGCCGGCAACGCGTAAGGGGGATGTAGCCATGACATATTTGCCAAGATTCAATCGGCGTTCCTTCATAGTTGGCGCGACCGCAGCCGGCGCCGGATTCGCACTCGGCTTGAGCCTGCCGTTGGAGTCCGATGCAGTTTACGCCGCAGATGGTTCGCCGGAAGTCAATGCCTGGGTCGTGATCCGGCCCGACGAGACTGTCGTTATCCGCATCATGCGGTCGGAAATGGGCCAGGGCTCGCTCACCGGTCTCGCGCAACTGGTTGCCGAGGAACTCGACTGCGATTGGTCGAGAGTCACGACCGAATTTCCGACGCCCGGCGAGAATCTCGCACGCAATCGCGTATGGGGCGAATCCAACACGACCGGCAGCCGCGCGATCCGTGAGTCCCATGAATATGTCCGCAAGGGCGGCGCAACCGCGCGGATGATGTTGATCCAGGCCGCCGCCAACGCATGGAACGTGCCGGCTTCCGAGTGCAGCGCGGCCGATGGTGTGATCACGCATCAGTCGTCCGGCCGCTCGGTCAGCTACGGTAAAGTGGCGGACGCCGCCGCCAAGCTCACGCCGCCGTCGGATGTGGTGCTCAAGTCCACGAAGGATTGGAAGATTGCCGGCAAGCCGCTGAAGCGGCTCGACACGCCGGACAAACTTGTCGGCAAGACCACATACGGCATCGATGTCCGGTTGCCGGGAATGCTCTACGCCGCGATCTCGGCATGTCCAGTCTTTGGTGGAACACTCAAGAGCTACGACGAGGCGAAGGTGCGCGGCATGCCCGGCGTCAAGCATGTCGTGCGCGTCGGCGACGATGCCGTCGCGGTGGTGGCGGATTCGTGGTGGCGAGCAAAGACAGCACTCGAAGCGCTGCCGGTCGCATGGGATGAGGGCAAGAATGCCAAGGTCAGCAGCGCCACGATCGCGGATTTCCTCAAAGAGGGTCTCAACAGCGATCAGGCTACCGTCGGCAACCAGGCGGGTGATGTTCAGGCCGCTCTGGCGAGCGCCGCAAAAGTGATGGAAGCGCTGTACGCCTTTCCGTACCGCATCCACGCCACCATGGAGCCGATGAACGCCACAGCGCTGTACACGTCCGATCGCTGCGAAGTTTGGGCGCCGACACAAAATGCCGAGGACAGTCTGAAGGCGGCGGCGCAGGCGGCCGGCTTACCGCTGGAAAAATGCGATCTGCACAAGACCTTCGTCGGCGGCGGATTTGGCCGGCGCGGCGCGCCCACCGACTATGTGCGCCAGGCTGTCACCGTCGCCAAAGCTATGCCGGGCACATCGATCAAGCTCCTGTGGTCGCGCGAGGAAGACACCACGCACGACTCATATTACCCGATCTCACAGTGCCGGATGCGAGCCGCGCTCAATGCCGACAATGAATTGATCGGGCTGCATATGCGCATTGCCGGACAATCCATCTTGGCGACGATCAATCCGGCACGGATGCAAAATGGCAAGGACCCTCTCGCTTTCCAAAGCCTCAATGCCGGCGGCGCCGAGGGGGCATTCGGCTACAACGTGCCCAACTTGCTGATCGACCACGCAATGCGCAATCCGCACGTACCGGCGGGCTTCTGGCGCGGCGTCAACAGCAACCACAATGCGTTCTATGTCGAAGGCTTCATGGACGAGCTCGCGCACGCCGTCGGCGATGATCCGCTCGCCTTTCGCCTCAAATACCTCAAGCCCAAGCATTCCGCGGTATTGAAGGCTGCGGCAGAGAAGGCAGGCTACGGTACGCCGGCGCCGCAAGGCATCTACCGCGGCATCGCGCAGGTCATGGCCAATGCCAGCTACGTCGCGGCCTGCGCCGAGGTTTCGGTCGATAAGGGACGCGTGAAAGTGCACCGCGTAGTCGGGGCTACCAATTGCGGTCACGCGGTTAATCCGGAGCAGATCGCTCGCCAGGTCGAGGGCTCGTTCGTCTACGGGCTGTCATCGCTACTGTACGGCGAATGCACGGTGCGCGACGGCCGCATCGAGCAGACTAATTTCGATACCTGGGAGGTGATGCGTCTCGACGCGATGCCGCAGGTCGAGACCGTGGTCATGCCGGACGGCGAATTCTGGGGCGGGGTCGGCGAGCCGACCATTTCGGTGGCCGCGCCCGCGGTCCTCAACGCCATCTTTGCGGCAACCGGCAAACGTATCCGCACTATCCCGATCAAGGACATCGATCTGAGCGCCGCATAGCCGAATCGAAGTGGCGGCCGTCAGCCGCCACTTCGATTTTCGCGAACTGTGCATCGCAGCAGTCGAGGATGGACCGAAGCCGACGTGTAAAGCCGTCGATCAATGTCCGCTCATCGCCGGCAAATTCCACTGTTGCGGAACCCAATCGCGTGAAGCGCGGTCGGCAGC
>CATPBC010000510.1 GCA_955652195.1 uncultured Xanthobacteraceae bacterium
ATTCACAGCTATGCTGCCGGCGGCAACGAGAGCGATCGTGCCGATCAGGAGGAGCTGGCGGAGCCGCGGCGTCTTGAGTGGTTGCTGTGACATTGTGTGCCTGATCTCACGAAGCGTGGATTGGGCGATCATACGCAGCGTCCGCGCTCTTGCGGTCACGACCATGGACGACGCTGAACATTATGGGCACCAGGAACAGCGTCGCACCGGTGGCGAAGAGCAGGCCGCCAATCACCGCCCGCCCGAGCGGCGCATTTTGGCTTGGCTCGATCGCCATCGGCGTCATGCCGATAATCATTGCGAGTGCCGTCATCAGAACCGGACGAAATCGGGTGCTCCCAGCCTCCAGGGCCGCGGTAAGCGCGTCGGCACCTGCTGCGAGACGTTCGCGCGCGAAGCTGATGACCAGGATGCTGTTGGCAGTAGCGACGCCCGTGCACATTATGGCGCCGGTAAGGGCAGGAACGGAGAGCGTCGTGCCGGTGGCGAAAAGCATCCAGACGATGCCGGCAAGCGCGGTCGGCAGCGCTATGACGATCAAGAATGGGTCCAGCCAGGACTGAAAGTTGACGACGATCACCAGATAAATCAACACCGCCGCAAAGGCGAGGCCGACAAACAGCTGCTGATACGCGCTCATCATTGTAGATACCTGACCGCGTAGCACGACGGCGGCGCCGTTTGGCACATCGTGCGCCGTGTCCTGGATCACCTTTTGGATGTCGCCGGCAACGCCGCCCAGGTCGCGCCCCTGCGGGGTCGCATAGATGTCGATGACCGGGCGGACGTTGTAATGCGAGACGACAGCATTGCTCGGTGTCCGTTGGATCGTAGCAAGGCCTCCAAGCAGCTGGGTGCCCGTGCCGACGCTGGAGGTAATCGGTATATTTCTTAGGCCGCTCATCGTGCCGAGGTCGCGCTGCGGCGTTTGGATCGAAACCGCATAGGAGACCCCGGTTTTGGGATTGAGCCAATAGGTCGGAGAGGTCTGCGCGCTGCCGGCCAGAGTGGTCTGCATAGCGGTCGCCGCATCCTTCTCGCTGAGGCCGACCAGACCAGCCAGCGAACGGTCGACATTGACGTTCAGCGTCGGCTGCTGGAAGGCCTGCTGGATGCGGCTATCCGCAATCCCGGGGATCCGCTTGATCCGAGCCAATAGCGCGTTGGCATATGTCCTATTTGCCTGCAGATCGGCCCCGACGACTTGCAGGTCGATCGGTGCGGGCACCCCGAAATTCAGGATCTGGCTGGCGATATCGGCGGGCAGGAAGGCGAAGGAATTTCCCGGAAACTGACGGGGCAGCTGTTCGCGCATCGCCTTTACGTAGTCTTGCGTCGGCGCGTGGTCCGGCTTGAGGCTGATCAAGATGTCGGCGTCCTGGACGCCGATCGTGCCCGAATTGTTGTAGGCCATATTGATGCCGCTGACGCTGAGGCCGATGTTGTCGACAATGCCGTCCAGCTCATCGGGCGGGATGATCTTGCGGATTGCTTCGCCGATTCGGCCGGCAAGCTTGGTTGTCTCTTCGATCCGTGTGCCGGTCTGCGCCCGCACATGCATCTTGATCTGTCCGCCGTCGACGCTCGGAAAGAAGTCCCGGCCTAAATAAGGCACAAGCGCGAAGGACAGCAGGGTAAAGCCGATGAACCCGGCGATCAGCTTGGCGCGGTTGTACAGACCGAGGTTGAGCAGACCACCATAGAGACTGCGCACGACCTCGAAGTAGCGTTCAAACGCCCCCTGGAATCGCACGAGTGGATTGCGGCTGTGCTTATCGGGGGCAGAAACTGAATCGCCGTCGGCGCCGTGATGACCCACATTCGCCTGAACCATCTGTTTTCGCAGTAAGTAGTTTGCCAAAGTGGGGACAAGGGTGCGCGACAGGATGTAGGACGCGATCAGCGCAAAAACCACCGCTTCGGCAAGCGGGCGGAACAAATAGCCGGCGACGCCACCCAGCCCGAACATCGGCACGAACGCAATGCAAATGCACGTCAACGACACGGTCGCCGGGATAACGATCTGCTGAGCACCATCCAGAATTGCCGGCTCGATCTCCTTGCCGCGCTCGAGATGCCAATTGATATTCTCGATCGTCACCGTCGCGTCGTCGACCAGGATGCCTACGGCGAGTGCCAACCCACCCAGCGTCATGACGTTGATCGTCTCGCCGAGCAGCGAGAGCGTCGTCACCGAAGCGAGGATGGCGAGCGGGATTGAAACAATGATAATCAGCGTCGAACGCCAGCTGCCGAGAAACAGCAAAATCATCAACCCGGTCAATGCGGCTGCGATTGCGCCTTCACGGATCACACTGGAAACGGCACTGATGACAAACACCGACTGATCACCGACAGCCGTCAGGTTCAGGCCGGCCGGCAATGTCTTGGCGACGCTCGGGAGCAGTTGCTTGATGCCGGAAATGATCGCCAGCGTCGAGGTCGCGCCAGCTTTCACCACCGCCAACAGCACGGCGCTTTTGTCGTCGACGTGGACGACGTTGGTCTGCGGCGGACTGCCGTCATGCACATAGGCCACGTCGCGCATATAGATGACGGCGCCGTTGACGGTCTTGATCGGAAGATCGTTGAAACCAGCGATATCGGTGGGTGAATTGTTCAGATTCACCGTGTATTCGAACGTGCCGATCTTCTGGGTCCCAACCGGGGTGATCAGATTTTGAATCGACAGGGCGTTGACGACGTCGTTTGCTGAGATGCCGTAAGTGTGGAGCGCCTGTTGATTGAGGTCGGCCTGCACCTGTCGCACCTTGCCGCCATAGGGTAGAGGAATTGCGGCACCGGCGACCGAAGCCAATTGTGGGCGGATGAAGCTGGTTGCCTGGTCAAATAACGTTGTCTCGGACAGCGTGTTGCTCGACAGGACAAGCTGCAGGATCGGCACGCTGGACGCATCAAAGCTCAAGATCAGCGGCGGCGTGATGCCCGCCGGCATCTGCTTTAGTACTGTTTGCGACATCGCGGAGACCTCCGCCAACGCCGCGTTGATGTTCACTGTCGGCTGGAAGAAGATCTTGATGATCCCGTAATTGGGGATCGACTGCGATTCGATGTGCTCGATGTCGTTCACGCTGGTGGTAAGTGAGCGCTCGTAGAACGTGACGACGCGGCCCGCCATGTCGTCGGGCGGCAAGCCGGTATAGCTGAAGACAACGCTGATCACCGGAATGTTGATGTTCGGGAAGATGTCGGTCGGCGTGCGTAAGGCGGCCGCAACACCGAAGATCATGATCAGCAGCGCCATGACGATGAAGGTGTACGGGCGGCGAAGCGCGAGCTTGACGATGCCGACCATAATTGCCTCCCGTCGAGTTCACCGTTTGGCGAGCCATTGCATCCGAGGCGACGAAAACTCGACTCGTGCTCACCGCCGCCACCAGCCTCGTCGAAGACTTCGTAGTTTAGGGTCTCTTCTTCGGTCCGGTCGAGGTCTATATGGGTGTCGTTTTCATTAGAAATCCGACGATCAATCGACAGCTAGGCAGAGCGCACACCTTCCGCAAGCAACGCCCTTAGCCCCTCGCGATAAGTCGGATAGCGCAGCGTGACGCCGAGCTCGCGCTTGAGCTTGTCATTGCGCACGCGCCGGCATTCCTGCCAGAAACTCAAAGCCATCGGCGACATCGATGGCGCCGCTTCGTCAAACGCAATCTCCGGCGGCGGCTCGCGGCGCAAGAGCTTGGCTGCAAACACGACCGGATCGGCCGGCGGCGCGGGTTCATCGTCGGCGATGTTGAACACGCCGTTGGCGGCGCGCGCAAAAGCGGCGTCGATCGCCCGGGCAATATCGGCGACGTGAATGCGGTTGAAAATCTGGCCAGGCTTGATAATGCGGCGCGCTTTGCCGCGGGCGAGCGCAACGAGCGCATTCTGTCCCGGGCCGTAAATGCCGGCGAGACGAAGCGTGGCGATGGGAACGGCTTCACGCGCACCAAATTGCTGCCATGCCTGCTCGGCGGCCAAGCGCCGGCGGCTCCGCTCCGAAATCGGCGCGACCGGCGTTTGCTCGTCGACCCAGGCGCCATTGTGGTCGCCGTAAACGCCGACCGTCGAGAGATAGACAACCGAACGCAGACGCCGGCCGGCGGCGAGTGCCTCGCCAAATGCCGCGAGCACCGGTTCGCCACTCTCCTCAGGCGGAATCGACACCAGTGCATGATCCGCTTGTGCAAGCTCGGCATTGAGCGCGGGCGCGGCATTCACACCGTCAAACACCAGCGTCTGGACTGCTCCGGCCTGATAAGCGTTTAGAATCGCCGCGCGCTCGGCACGGCGTACGGTGCCGACGATGCGCTCGAATTTGCCGGCGAATTCCGCAATGAAATGTTCGGCGCAATAGCCGAAGCCGAAGCAGATGAGCGTGGCCATTAGTGCTGGCTTTCGCCCAGTGCCGCCGCCCATTCGGCGTTCAGGTCAGGATCGGCTTCGCGGGTGCGTCGTTTCTCCACGCGCCGGAGCCGGTCGCAATCGAGCCGGCCGAGCGCCCAGATCGCGGCGCCGCGCACCAGCGGCGATTCATCATCGAGAAGCCGCTCGGCTTCGGCAGCAAGACTCGCATCGCCGGAATTGCCGATCGCGATCAGCACATTACGGACAAAACGCGCACGGCCGACACGCTTGACCGCGCTTTTGGCGAACAGCGTGCGGAACCCGGCATCGTCGAGCCGGACGAGTTCGGCAAGTGGCGGCGCACGCAACACCTCGCGCGCGGCGAGTTTTACTTCGCGGCCTGCGACTGCAAATTTGTTCCATGGACAGACCGCGAGGCAATCGTCGCAGCCATAGATCCGATTGCCGATCAGCGGACGCAGTTCGCGTGGGATTTGCCCTTTGTGCTCGATGGTGAGGTAGGAGATGCAGCGCCGCGCATCGAGACGATACGGCGCGGGAAATGCTGCCGTTGGGCAGATGTCCAGGCAAGCGCGACACTGGCCGCAATGATCGCGTTCGGGCTCGTCCGGCGGCAGTTCAAGCGTGGTGAAAATTGCGCCGAGAAACAGCCAGGAGCCGAATTGGCGTGACACCAGATTAGTATGCTTGCCCTGCCAGCCGAGTCCGGCCGCCGCGGCCAGCGGCTTCTCCATCACCGGCGCAGTATCGACGAAAACCTTCACATCGCCGCCAGCGCGATCAATGAGCCAACGCCCGATCTGCTTCAGTCGCGATTTGATTAGGTCGTGATAATCGTCGCCGCGCGCATAGACCGAAATGGCGCCGCGTGTTCGCTCCTTGAGGATCGCCAGCGGATCGTCGTCGGGCCCGTAATTGATTCCGAGCATGACGATCGAGCGCACATCGGGCCACAGCACGCGCGGCTCGCCGCGCCGCTCGGCATTGGCCATCCATCCCATATCGCCATGGGCGCCGGCGGCGAGAAATTCCCGCAAGCGCGGCGCCGCCAGCGGGATGGCGTCGGGCTTGACCACGCCGGCCGCATCGAAGCCGTGCGCGCGTGCGGCCGCGATCAGCTCCGCCTTAAGCGTGGCGTCATCTAGAAGTCGAGATCGGCGTAAGTCTGCGACGGTGGCAGGCCGGGAAGCGCCTCGGCGAGGAGGGCGCGGAACGACGGCCGCGATTTGATCCTCGCGTACCAGTTTTTGGCGGTCTCGTCCTCGTCCCACGGCACATCGCCCAGATAATCGGCGACGGACAGGTGCGCCGCCGCGCTCAAATCGGCATAGGTCAGGCTGTCGCCGGCGAGCCAGTCACGTGTGCGAACCAGCCAGCCGATATAGGCTAGATGGTACTTGATGTTGCTTTTTGCAGCACGCAACGTTTCGGTATCCGGCGGTCCGCCGCCACTACCGGCTGGTATGTAGCGCTTGTAGACCCGCTCCATAACCAAAGGACCGCTCGCCTCCTCGAAAAACTTATCGTTGAACCAGCCCATCAGGCGCCGCACCTCAATGCGCGCGCCGCGCTCGGTCGATATCAGGCGGCGCTCCGCCGCATCGGCGCCCCGCGTCTCGTCGATGTATTCGGCAATCACGCCCGCTCCGGGCATTGCCGGAACGCCTTCCTCGACCATGACGGGGGTGGTTCCCGCCGGGTTGAGCATTAAGAAGTCCGAACGGCGCTCCCAGACCCGTTCTTCGATCAGGCGAACGGGCAAGCCATATTCCTCGAGCACGAGGCGTACGAAACGGGAATGCGGACAAATCGGATGATGGAACAGCGTCAGCATTGCGCAGCGAACCTTGCTCGAGACCGGAGATCATGCTCATGAAAAACCTAGCGGCCGGTTTTGATTTGGTCAAAATCGGCCTCTAAGGCTGGTGCAAAGATTCTGCACAATCGCTAATCCTTTTCGCGCGGAGCTTACATGACATTGGACGTAATCAGGGCGGTCTTCCTCGGCATCGTCGAGGGCCTGACCGAATTCATTCCAGTATCGTCGACCGGCCATCTTCTGCTGGTCGGCCATTTCTTCGGTTTTGACGACGAATCTTTCGGCAAGAGCTTTGACGTGCTGATCCAGCTCGGCGCGATTTTGGCACTGTTGTCGATCTACTTCACCCGGTTGTGGCGGTTGTTTCTTGGCATGTTCAACAACCGCGAAGATCAACGCTTCGTCATCGGGGTATTGGTCGCATTTTTCCCGGCGATGGTGATCGGGGCGCTGGCCTACAGTACGATCAAAGGCGTGCTGTTCAATGTCTGGATCGTTTGCAGCATGCTCATTCTCGGTGGCTTGGTGCTGTTGTGGATCGATCGGCTCAAGCTCAAGCCGCGTTATCACGACGCCACGAAATTTACCCTGCCCATGTATTTGGGCATTGGCGTGATGCAGTGCCTCTCCATGGTGCCAGGTGTATCTCGCTCGGGCGCCACAATCGTCGGCGCGATGTTGCTTGGCGCCGACCGGCGGGCTGCCACCGAATTCTCGTTTTGGCTCGCGATGCCGACCATGGTCGGTGCATTCGCCTTCGAGGCCTATAAAAGCCGGGCCGAATTCGCCGCCGGCAACACGCTGCTCATCGCGGTCGGCTTCGCGGTGTCATTCGTGTGCGGCTGGTTCGTAGTCAAGACGCTGCTCGGTTATGTCGCCCGCCACGGCTTTGCACTGTTTGCCTGGTGGCGCATCGCGGTCGGCGCCTTGGGGCTCGTGGCGCTGTTCATGGGGCTGTGACGCCGATCCCTGCGCGGCTAAAATGTCCTGCCTCCCGGGGCGGGGGATTGAACAGCCGCGAAAGGATCAATCCATGGCCAAGAAGCAATCGGAAAGCGTCTATCGCATTGTCGACGTGGTCGGCGTCAGCGAAAAATCCTGGGAGGATGCCGGCCGGCGCGCGGTTGAGACCGCCGCGGGTTCGCTGCGCGATCTCCGCGTGGCCGAAGTTACGCAGATGGATATGAAAGTCGAGGACGGCAAAGTCACCGCCTTTCGCACGCGGGTCGCGCTGTCGTTCAAATACGAGCCTTGATGGCACGCAGGGACGTAACCGCGGTCTGAACGCACACTCGGCTGGCGCGCCGGACGCGCTACGCCGTATGCGCATTGAATTGGCCGGTCTTGCGAAACCGCCAGAGATATGTCGGCACGATTGCGTCGATTGATTCCGGCGTGATGCCGATGCCTTCCAGCGTGCGGCCGTC
>CATPBC010000511.1 GCA_955652195.1 uncultured Xanthobacteraceae bacterium
CCTGATGACCCGATTTCAGCAGATTGGCCGCCATGCCCGCGCCCATGTGACCGAGCCCAATGAAACCCACTTTTATGGACTTATCTTTTGCTGCGCGGCGATTTTTCGGCGCGTCGCTTCGCGCGTTTTCTAACACCGAACCAAGGTCATCCATTGTCCTTCTCCATTTCAGTATTGTCTGCGGCCAAGGCCGCCGTTCGAGCGAGCGCGCTCATTGAAACCATTCCGGACGTTGAAGCAGGGCCGTCAAACCATCGGCGTACGAGAGCGCGATGATCAGGAAGAGCTGAATGAACAGATACGCTTTATCCGTCATGGCACAGTCCCATCTGATCTGATGCGTCCTCTTCTTCGCAAATATTCAGCAGCAAAAGCGGAAAAGGGGACGGGCCAAAACCCGCCCCTTTTTCTTGTTACCACTGGTCGTTTTGCAGCATCTCGTTGTAACCGATGCTGCCGCCACCTGTGGCCGCTGGGCTGTCTGAGTTGGAAACACCACGCCCAACGCTGGCGAATGCATTCAGGCCGCTGCGGCGCGCAAGGGTCTGATTCTGCTGCGTCGCGATTCCGGCATGCAGACCGCCATTGTGATCGTAATAAGACGGCAGCTCGTTGCCAGTGCCGTCACTTCGATTGAACGATTGTGCGAGCGCCGGCGAGGCGAAGCTCAATGCCGCAATGGCGGCGATCACTGCGATTTTTGATTTGGTGACCATAGCCGTTCTCCTTTTGATTTGTTTGATCGGCAAAGTGTTCGACACTTGCCGTGCCCAGGAGATCGGACGAATCCACTCGCGTCGCCATTAAATTCGAGTTTCGAGAATTAAATTTTGATTTAGATACAGAGGGCGAGCAAAGCTGTGACGAGGCCTTCGAATCTGGAACTGCTTTCGAATGCGGCGTGGTGGATCGCCGAGTCAAAAAGTGCGTCAATGCAGCCGATTGTACTAGCGCGTGGCTGAGACTGCCCGCGTATTTGAGTCGTGATCGAGATCGATCCGCAGACGGCAAACAAGGCCTGCAATCTCGAAGTTCATCTGTACGTCACCATATGCCTGCACGGCGCTCGCGATGAGACGTGAGCCAAAGCCGAAGTACTGAGGATGCTTCACTTCGGGTCCGCCGTGCTCGGTCCAGATGATCGCAAGCTGGCGAGCGGCGCCGGCTATATGCCCGCTCTCCCACTGGATCTTAACGGAGCCCAAAGGTGAGCTGAGCGCACCATATTTTTTCGCGTTCATAGCGAGTTCATGAAATACAAGGTGGAGGGCCAGCGCCAATTTTGGTTGGAGTTCGAGGTCCGGGCCGGTGGCAAAGACTTCATTGCTGTCTGCGCAGTATGGCCGCAGTGTCTGTTCGAGCAGTTCAGCAAGATCGAGCGCAGCGCCGTGGGGAATGTCCATCTCATGGAAGCGGCGAAGAGCGGAAATACGCATCACGACCTGAACGCGATAGTCCTCGACAGTCGATGATCGCGTTTGACGGATGACCGCTTCGGCCATGGTCAATAGGTTGCGAATGCGGTGATTGAGCTCACCAATTAGAAGCGCAAGTTCTTCGTCGAGATCGACAGATGTGACGGCCGGCCGGTAGGAATCAGGGATCGCCTGCGCCGGGCGTCGATGAAGTTCCTCTCCAACGTACTGTAGGTCGCTGCTCATCTGATCCTCTCTCGCGGCAAGAACCGCGGAGAGGATAGACGGAGGGCGGCGCCATGCCACTAAATTGGAATTTAGCGGAGTAAATTCCAATTTAGAAACACGCGGGAATGCGACATTAACATCCAATTTAGTGGCATCCGCCTCAGTGTTGACCTAACTAAGGCAGCGGAGCGCGAACCAGATTGGATGTACTATGGTGCTCGATGAAGCAACTGGGCTGACGCGTGCGGCGGCACCGCTTTGCCAGCTTGAAAACGATCTTGGCCAGCACGAAAATCCGGCCGTCGGCTCCCCCGGGGAACTCGCCATGTCGAGAGTGCTCCTGATTGAAGATGATCGCCAAACCGCAGACGAGATCGTGGCCGAACTCGTGGATCGGGGCTTTCAAGTTGAGTGGGCGGCTACAGGGATCGAGGGTCTCGACAAGGCGCGTATCGGCGATGCTGACGTGATGATCGTAGATCGGCTTTTGCCCGGCATCGACGGTCTCACGATCATCGAAGTGGTTAGGCAGGAGCACATCCGCACTCCGGTCCTGGTTCTCAGCGCACTCGGTGCGGTTGACGACCGGGTGCGCGGACTGCGAGCCGGCGGCGACGACTATTTGACCAAACCGTTCGCAATCCTCGAGCTCATTGCGCGGATCGAGGCGCTGTTGCGCCGGCCCTCGGAAAACCGCGACACCATGTTGCGCGTCGGACCTCTTGAGCTCGATTTAATCTCGCGCACCGCCAAACGTGGCGACCGTCCCATCGATCTGCTGCCGCGCGAATTTCGCCTGCTTGAATATATGATGCGCCGAAAGGATCAATTGCTGACCCGGGCGATGCTGTTCGAGGAGGTGTGGAGCTACAAATTCGTTCCGCAGAGCAACCTTGTTGACGTTCACATGGGTCGATTGCGGCGCAAGGTTGATGGCTCCGACGAGCAGCCGATGATCCACAGCGTCCGTGGTGAAGGGTTCGTTCTCCGTGCGCCTGCCTGAATTCGCGCGGACCACGACATTTCGCTGGACGCTGGCGATCTCCGGCGCATTCACGCTATGCGTGATTCTGATGTTCGTGTTCGTCCTCGGCGAAGAGTATAGCTATCTCAGTTCCGACGTTGATCGCTTAAACAGCGAAAACGCGCGCCTCGTGACGGCCGAAACGAAGGAGAACCGCGTTCGCAGGCTAAATGAGTACCTGCAAAATGATCCTCGCCGGGTGAAACTTGGCGGATTGTTTGATTCCGACGGCAATCGCATCGCCGGCAACATCGAAAATCTGCCGGCAACTCTCCAGACGGATTCGTCGCCCACGGACGTTTCCTTGATCAGAGTCGACGCGTTCGGTCGCGACCGGCAGCTGGCCAGGACCATTGCGCATCGACTCGATGATAGGTCAATCTTGGTCGTCGGCCGCAATGTCCAGCAGTTTACGTGGATCGTCGGAGTCGTTCGACGCGCACTGACTCTGGGCTTGATCCCAGCGCTGTGTCTTGGCTTGATGGCCGGAGCGCTCTTGAGCGTTCGCGGGCAAAAACGCATCGACGCGGTCAACCGAAAGGTCCAGCGCATCGTGGATGGCGAACTACGGGAAAGGCTGCCCACGCGAGGAACGAATGACCCCTTCGATAAACTGGCCGTCCTTGTAAATGGAATGCTTGATGAAATTGAGAGTCTCGTCAGGCGGCTCGCAGGTGTCGGAGACGATATCGCGCACGACCTGCGTACTCCGCTCACGCGCGTGCGGGTCTCGCTCGAGCGCGCCCGCCAGAAAGCGGGGAGTCTAGACGAATTGCGGGCCAGCGTTGATAAGGCGATCGTTGGGCTCGATCAGTCGCTGGCCATTATTACCGCCTTGCTGCGCATTGCCGAGATTGAGCATAGTCGACAAGTTTATGGATTCCGCGATGTCGCGCTGGCGGACCTAGTGCGCGAGGTCGGCGACTTGTACGAACCGATTGCGGAAGACAAGAAAGTCGACTTTGCCGTTAAAGCTAAAGAGGACGCGACCGTACATGGCGACCGCGATCTATTGTTCGAGGCTGTCGCCAATCTTGTCGATAATGCCGTCAAATTTACTCCCCAAGGCGGCCACGTCGAGCTCAGCTTACTTCGCAAGGGCAACGAAGCCGTCGTACGCGTGTGCGACTCGGGCCCCGGCATCCCCATCGGCGAAAGTGATCTCGTGATGCGGCGCTTCTATCGCTCAGACAAGAGTCGGTGCGATCCGGGCCTGGGACTCGGGCTCAGCCTGGTGAACGCGATAGTAAAACTGCACGGATTTGATTTCAGAATCTCGTCCGGCCCGGGATGCGTGGCCGAAATAGCAGGCCGGAGCGCAGACGCCTGACCCGCTGCCCGGCCGCGGCTTTTAATTGCGCTACAGCACAAAAAGCGTCCGCCCTTTTTCGTTATTTTCTTTTCGCGAAAGCGCTCAAACCGGTGCGGTGGACCGCCACCTGCTTCTGCTGTGGCGCGATCCCAGCGTGCAAGCCGCCATTCTTGTCATAATAAGCCGGCAGCTCGTTGCCGGTGCCGTCACTCCGATTGAACGATTGCGCGAATGCCGGAGAGGCGAGTCCAAGCATCGCCATAGCAGCAGCCACGATGAACTTTGATTTCGTCGACATGGCTTTTCTCCCGTTGGAGGCGAAGGCCAATACCCTCGTCGCCAGCAGATATTGCGATGCCGAAAATCTATAATTGCCGAACTTGCGAATGGACTGTTCGCTGCCAGTGAATAATCGTGGGGAGCGATATCGCGAAATCAGCGGCAAGTCGGAAACATCGCGCTCAATTCTGGCCCGCGCAGCACGATGATCTGAGAATGCAGGCCGCCGTGGCGTTTGATCCATTGGCGAATGCCTTCCGGATAAGTCGACCACAAGATCCGGTTGCCGTCCG